>DATAZJ010000610.1:0-4077 GCA_036272115.1 Rhodopila sp.
CCCCCCGACAACGCCGCCGCGCTGATCGGCAATGTCGACCGCCACGCCGACGCCATGGTCGCGTTTTCACTGGATGATCACACACCGGACCACCTGGACACCTGGCTGACGCGCTGGCACCGCCTGGGATGGGGCCCCGACCTGCTGGAAACCCAGGCCCTGCGCTGCCTCAGCTCCTCCGCCCCGCTGCGCCGAGGCCTGGTCATCCTGCGCCGAGGCACCAACCAAGACGAAACCGACGAACTGCTGGCCATCGCCCGCCGCCCCTTCCGCATGCCGCCGCCCGCCCCCGGCGTCCACGCCGAACCCCTGCTGGACCCCGCCGAGACCAGTTGGCTGGGCTACGCCGCCTAACCCCCGCCGTCTGGCGTCCCCCCGCCTGGCACCCCTAGCCTGACGCCCCCTGCCTGGTGCCCCCTGCCTGGTGCCCCCTGCCTGGTGCCCCCTGCCTGGTGCCCCCGTGTTGCGCGCCACTGGCAATCGGCGAATAGTGGCCGCGCGGCGCCTTCCGGTAGCAAAGCCCGCTGGCGCGACGCCTGGACGGCCCATCCCAGGGCTCGAGACCCACGCTCAAAGGAGGACGAACAATGTCATTCTACCGCGGCATGACCTGCGAAAACGTGACCATCAAAGGCGATAAAGGCACGCCGATCACCGCCTACGTCGCCAGGCCGGCCGGCCCCGGCCCGTTCCCGGGCGTGGTGCTGATCCATCACCTGCCGGGCTGGAGCGAGCTGTACATCGAGACCACCCGCCGCTTCGCCCATCACGGCTACCTCGCCATCTGCGCCAACCTCTACGAACGCGAGGGCGGCGGCAGCGACGGCAACCCTGACGACGTCGCCGCCAAGGTGCGCGCCGAGGGCGGCATCGCCGACTCCCAGATGGTCGGCGACACCGAGGCCGCGGTGAAATGGATGCGCGCACAGCCGGACTGCAACGGCAAGGTCGGCCTGATCGGCTCCTGCTCCGGCGGCCGCCATGCGTTCATCTATGCCTGCCAGAAGCACGACGTCGATGCGGTTGTGGAACAATGGGGCGGCGGCGTGGTGATGGCCGCGTCTGAACTGAACGACAAAAAGCCCAAGGCGCCGATCGACATGACCGCCGGCCTGAGCTGCCCGCTGCTGGGCATCTTCGGCAACGACGACCGCGCCCCCAGCCCCGAACAGGTGAACCAGCATGAGGCGGAACTGAAAAAGCAAGGCAAGACCTACGAATTCCACCGGTATGACGGCGCCGGCCACGGCTTCTTCTACTGGCACCGGCCGCTGTACCGGGCGGAGCAGTGCATGGATGCCTGGGGCAAGATCTGGGCGTTCTTCGGCAAGCATCTGGCGAAGTAGGGGGGCCGGACATGTGCACGTCGATCATCGAGGTCGTACGGGCGGAAGGCATGGCGAAACGCGGGGACCAATGGTTCCCGCTATCGCAAACCGTGGTCGCCTATGACCACGCGCGCCATGCCCCGCTGGGCGACGTCATCACGCTGGATTTCGTGAACGGGGAACTGGGCGCCGGGGCCAGGGCCGGCGTGGAACTGACGCTGGAGACAGCGAAAGAACTGCGCGCCGCCCTGGACCGGGCAATCGCCGCCGCCGATTACGAGGAGGCGGAGGTGCGCGGCAAGGGCGGGGTGCCGCGGCTGGTTCGCGCGGCCTGAACCGGCCGGGCTGGTGCCGCCTTAGGCGCTGGCCCGGGCCTGCTCGGCCTTGAACCGGGCGTATCCGCGCACGCGAACACGGTACTTGGTCCAGGCGGAGGTGCCCTTGTAGCGCGCGAACGCGGGCACCTTCTGCCGGGGCGCTCGGCTGAGGACGCCGGGCGTCGCCGCAACGGCGGCCTGGGTGCTGCTGAGCCACTCGGGCGACAGGGAGGCCGTGGCGGTCAAATGCGCCGGCGCCGGGATTTTGCCGGCGCGAATGGCTCGGCGGAGCACCCGGACGGGAACGCCAAGGCGGCGCGCTGCTTCGGGAAGGCCGAGTGTGGTGGTGTCAGACATGGGTCGTGATCCTGGTTAAAGCGGGGGTGTATGGCCTCTGCCGGGGGTTGGGCGCAAGGGTTGGGTGTGCGGATATCGCTATTGTCGATGGTGGGCGCAGATGCGGGTTCTGATCAGAAAATGGGGTAACGGTGTCTCGGTGCGTGTCCCTGCCGCCGTGATGGAAGCGGTTGGTCTATCGTTGGGCCAGGCGGTGGACATCCGCGAAGAAAACGGCCGTGTGGTCGTGGAGCCGATCCAAGGGCCGGCGTTTAGCCTGCGTGACCTGCTGTCGGCGGTCACCGATGAGAATATCCACGGTGAGATCGACTTCGGCCGTCCGGTCGGCAAAGATCTGCCTTAGGCGGTTCCGAAACGGTGCGTGCGCGCGTGCTGAGGTTTTCCTGGCCATTTCCGTTCGCCCGTTTGTGTTGGCGGCACCTCACACACCTTGATTGTGCGGGTTGCACCGGATATATTACCGGGAATATCCAGGGGGCTTGGTATGGGCAGCTCACAGAAGCGCGCTATCCAGAATTATCGCGCGCGCCTTAGCGAGCGCGGTCTTGCTCGGTTTGAAGTTCTTGGCCGCGATGCTGACCGCGACCTTATCCGTTCCCTCGCGCGTCGGTTGGCTGAGGAGGGGCCTGAGGCATCGCGGTTGCGCGCTGTCGTGAGCCAGTCGATTGCCGGGGACCCGCCGCGGACGGGTGGCATTCTCGCGGCGCTTCGGCGTTCCCCGCTGGTTGGCGCCGACCTCGATCTTCAACGTCCCCGCGAGGAAGGGCGTAACGTCGCGATGTGATGCGGTACCTGCTCGATACCAATATCATCAGCAACATAACGAAACCGGTCCCGTCCGAGTCGTTGGTGGCTTGGATGTCGCAGCAGGTGGACGATGACCTGTTCATCGCCTCGCTGACCGTTGCGGAGATACGCCGTGGCGTGTTGGAGAAGCCGGCCGGAAAGCGGCGTGATCAGCTTGAAGCCTGGTTTCGCGGGTCGGAAGGCCCGCAGTCGCTGTTCGCGAACCGCGTTCTTTCCTTTGACGAAGCGGCGGCGCTGATCTGGGCTCGGCTTATGGCTGAGGGGAAAGCACGAGGCCGGCAACGGAGCGCGCTCGATACAATCATCGCCGCGGTGGCCGAAGCCAACGGCTGCGTCGTCGTGACAGATAACGAGAAAGATTTTGATGGGATCGAAATCGTTAACCCATTGCGGGGCGGGCTTTGAGATTTAAGCACCACATTTGCCCACAGAGCTTAATCAACACTCTCGATGCCGCAAGAGGCGAGGAAACGATAAGTTCCATCGTAGTAAGCTGCAGGTCGGGTCCAATCACCTGTATCACCTTCGGGAACGAAGACAACCATGCCCTGTCGGGCTCTCGTTAGGATCACACGGTAGGCGTTCCTCAAGTACAGTAGCTTGTTAACATCCTTTACCGATTGCCACCTGCTGCCTTTGAAGGCCTGGCTGATCCAGCGATCTCCGTCGTGGTGAAAATCGCCATCCCAGCAAACGCCAGCCCAATCGAGTTCTAGCCCCTGAACGTCGAACTCGCTTGCCACCTCTTCAAGAAAATACGACGATCTAATGTCGTTTGCACCGTTGAGAAACCAGTTCGGTGGCTCGATCGCGGCCTTGATATAAATGCCTGCTGGGCGCAGGCGTTGGGCACCCGACGATGCTATAAGGCCGAATCGTTCGGTTCCGCGAGCTTTAGCTCTAAGCCAATCTTTGGCCTTTTTTAAGTCACGAGTGATTACGATGGGGTACACCTCGCTGATGCGCGCAAACGCTGCTCGCGCCTGATTCACTTCGTTATCTACTATATGACCAATAAGATCTGAAAGTGTTTCTGCACGGAATGACCGCATCGAAACGGCGAGATGAAGGTGCTCGTCGGCCTGGACGCGGGGCGACGCCATGAAGGCAGAGGTATCAAGGCTCGCGCCGTAGTCGGGAAGTGAGATGCGGGGCGATACGTGAACGACCCAGTGTGAAAAGCGTGCCTCCAACGCGGTGATCCATTCGGATATTCCAGCCTCGCCGGTATTGATCTCCTGTCCGCCGCCAATCAGGCAGACGACCGT
>DATAZJ010000611.1:0-16392 GCA_036272115.1 Rhodopila sp.
ATCTCACTGGTCAGCCAGGGCAGCCAGGTGCAGATGGACAGGGCGGCGACGCCGCCGACGAAGGCGGTTGCGGAGATCCCTGGCAGCAGCGTGCGGCAGACCAGCCAGAGGATCCAGGCGGCCAGCAGGGCTTGTGCCACGACCACGGGCCACAGCGTTACGGTGGCGTGCAGCGGCAGCATGGCCAGCGAGTAGAAGACCGGACGGTCCCAGCCGGCGTAGCGGTGGATCGCCTGGGACAGATAGGTTCCGGTGTCGGCGAACACGATCGGATACCCGTTCCACAGCGCCGGCCACAGCAGAAGCGCCGCGGCGGCCGGGACGGCGAAACGGGCGGTCCGATCAGTCGCCATAGCCACCTGGATGCGATTGCCGCCATGTGAATGCGGTTCTGACGATGTCGTCCAGCGCGCCGTGGATCGGCCGCCAGCCGGCTTGCCGAGCGCTGGCGGACGAGGCGATCAGGATTGCTGCGTCGCCGGGGCGCCGGGCGGTCACGCGGTAGGGGACCTCCAGTCCCGACACGTGTTGGACCGCGGCGATCACCTGCCGCACTGAATGGCCGGTGCCGCTGCCGAGGTTCCAGACCACCGGGCCGTCGTTCAGTGCCTCGGCGGCCAGCAGATGGGCGGTGGCGAGGTCGGAGACGTGGACGTAATCGCGGATGCAGGTGCCGTCCGGCGTGGGGTAATCGTCGCCGTAGACGTCCAGCGCGGGGCGGCGGCCTAGGGCCGCGTCGATCACCAGCGGGACGAGGTGGGATTCGGGGCGGTGGTCCTCGCCCAGGCGGCCGGCGGGGTCGGCGCCGGCGGCGTTGAAGTAGCGCAGGCAGGCGGACCGCAGCCCATGCACCTGGCCGGCCCAGCGCAAGGCGCGTTCCAGCATCCATTTGCTGTCGCCATAGGCGGATTGGGGGTCGATCGGCGCGTCCTCCGGGATCGGTTCGGCGCTGTCGAGGTTGAACAGCGCGGCGGTGGAGGACAGCACGAAGCGCGGCACGCCGTGGCGCACGCAGGCGTCGATCAGCCGGATGCCGTTGGCGGCGTTGTCCAGCAGATAGCGCATCGGCATGCGCATGCTCTCGCCGACCTGCGACAGGGCGGCGAAGTGGAACACCGCGTCCCAGGTGCCGGTGCCAAGCAGGGTGTCGAGCGGGGCGGCCTCGGCGAGGTCGGCGACGACCAAACCGGCGCCCGCCGGGACGGCCGCGCGGTGGCCGGTGCGCAGATTGTCCAGCACGGTGACCTCATCACCGCGGTCGAGCAGGGCGGCGACCAGGTGGCTGCCGACGAAACCGGCCCCGCCGGTCACCAGAAAACGTTGTGCCATCGCTTGCTATCCCCGAAAATACGCTTTGTAGCGGTGGTGATGTACCCCCGCATCGGCGTGTCCGGATCGAAGATGCACGCGTGGATCGACTCTTGTCAGTACGGCTCCGATAATCTTGGCGTGGGCGTCGCGCAGGATCGCCAGGGCGTGGCGCAGGGTCTTGGTCTCGGTGGAGCGCCAGCGCACGCATAACAGGGTGGCATCGGCCAGGGTGGCGGCGATGCGCGCCTCGGTCATCGCCTCGATGGGCGGGGCGTCGAGCAGGATCAGATCGTAGTGCTGGCGCAATTCGGCCAGAAACTTGCGCATCTGCTCGGACAGGAACAGGCCCAGCACATCGCCGCCGGGCTTGCCCGCGGTGATGAACTTCATGCCGGTGAGCGGGTCGTCCTGCACCGCCTTCTGCCATTCGATGTCGCCGCGCAGCACGTCCAGCAGGCCCGGTACGGCGTTGCCCGACAGGCGGTGCTGAAACGATGCCTGGCGGACGTCGCATTCGACCGCCAGCACGCGCTCGCCGCCGAGTTGCGCGGATCGGGCGAGGGCCAGGGTGAGCACCGATTTTCCCTCCGCCGGGCAGGCCGCGGTGATGGTGATGATCTGCGGATGGTCGATGTCCAGGGAAATGCCGGCGCGCAGCGAGCGCACCTGTTCGGCGAACGCGGTGAGCGGGCGGCGGACGACGTAGTCATGGATTCTGACACGTCCGAGCGCGCGCTTGGTGATCTCGGGGATGAGGGCGAGGCAGGGGGCGCCGATGACGTCGCGCAGTTCGTCGCCGCTGTGCAGGGTGCTGTCGGTCAGTTGCAGCAGATAGATCAGCAGCAGCCCCAGGAAGACCGAGGCCGCCACCGACGCGGCCATGGCCTGGACGGTGCGGGGATAGCTTGGGTATTCCGGCGGGATCGCCTGCGAGATCTCATGCGCCTCGGAGGATTCGACCGAGGCCTGCTGGGCGGTTTGCAGGATGCTTTCCAGCACGGCCTGCAACTGGGCGCGGGCGGCGTCGAGGTCGCGGGCCATGGCGTCCAGCGGAATCCGTTCCCTGGCGGCTTTTTCCGCGGCGATCTTTTCCTGGCCGAGGACGGATTCGAGCGTTTGCACCCGTTCGGTGGCGGCGTGCTGTTCGGCCGCGGTCGCGGCGACCACGCGAGCGATTTCGGCGTTCAGCGCGCGCTGGCCGTCGGCGTATTGGCGCACCAGGCCCTGCACGTCGGGATGGGCGCTGCCCAGCCTGGTGCGCAGTGCGTTGATCTGGCCGGCGAGTTGTTCCTGCTGGGCGCGCAACTGCGTTACCGACGGCGCGATGGCGGCCTGGGCCTGGGCGCCTTGCCGGCCGCGTGCGGCGTCGAGGCGGCCATCGGCGGCGGCGCGCTCCGACTGGGCTTTCGCCAGGTCCTCGGTGAGGCTGGTGATTTCCTCGGTGTCGGTGCCGGCGTGCATGCCTTGGCTCAACGCGTGTCCGGAACGGTAGGTGGACATGCGTTCCTCATCGTTGCGCACCTGGCGGCGCAGTTCGGAGGCCTGTTTTTCCAGCAGTTGGGTGGCGGCATCCACGGCGTGGTGCTTGGCGGCGTATTGCTCCTTGATGTAGGCGTCCATTGCGTTGTTGACGGCGGCGGCCGCCACCACCGCGTCGTTGGCGATGAACGTGACCTCCACCACGTGGGAGGAGCGGACGGGCGTGGCGTGCAGGGCGTCCTGGACGGCGAGCAGCGTGCGGTCGCGGGTGCGGTCCCAGACGGGTCCGTAGGTCTGATCGGGAGGGATGTCGGTTTCCGAACCGAGGAAGGCACGGATCGCGGTGAGGGTGCGCTGGATCAGGCCGTGCGGGCGAAGGGTGACGTTGAACTCCGGGTTGACGAAGAGGTTGCCGCGCTTGGCGACCTGTTCGGCGATGTGGAGGCTTTGCAGGATCTCGGCCTGGCTGGCCATCATGGATTCGGTGGTGGGGTCTTCGCGCAGGATGCTTTGCAGCGCGCGCTGCTTGTATTCGCTGGGGTCGTAGATCAGCGATCCGGTGGCTGTGTAGAGCGGGGTGATGCGCCGCAGGGTCAGCCAGGCGCAGAGCGGCACCAGGATGATCGTGGCGATCAGGATCGCTCGGCGCTGGCGGATGGCGGCGAGGAAGCCGCCGAGGTTCTCGCGCGCCGGCAGGGCGAGCGTCGGGGGCAATGGCTCCCGGGTGGGGGCGACTGTCGATCCCGCGATTTCGGCCGGCCTGTCGAGCATCCGCGTTGTTGGGCCTCTGGTGTGGGGGTGGGTGAAGGCGAACACCGTCGTAGGCCAGTAATGCTTAAGATTTTGCTAACGCGGGGGCGTTGAAAAGAGACTGGGTTGGCCGGTCAGCCGGTTGTCCGTCCGGTGCCGGACAGCAGCCTGGTCAGGGCGGTCAGGCGGGGTGTGGGGTCGCTGGCCAGGGTGGATTGGGCGAGAAAGGCCTGCCTCGATCGGGTCGCGCCGCGTTCGCGGCGGTCCTGGTCGCGGATCAGCCAGTCGAGCGCGGCGTGCCAGGCGGCCGGATCGTTGGCCACGAGTTGGCCGGCGGGGCCGTCGGCGAGCGAGCCGCGATAGACCGGCATGTCCGAGGCGAGCACGGTCAGGCCCATCGCGGCGTAATCCATGGCCTTGATCGACGACTTGGCCCGATTGAATGGGGTGTCGAGCAGCGGCGCCAGGCCGATATGCCAGCGCGGCCGCACTGTCGTCAGCCAGTTGACGAAGCCGGGATAGGATCGCGAGGCGTGGGTCGATGGGCCGATGCGGTTCAGGTCCTCCGGCAGGGCGCCGCGGACGGTCATGCCGAGGACGTCGATTTCGACGCGGTCGCCGTAGTCGGCCTTCAGGCGCATCAGGACGGGCTGGATCAGCGCGAAGTCGCGGTCGTGGGAGCTGGTGCCCATGCACAGGATGCGGACCGGGTCGTCCCAGAAGGAAACGGGGGCGGGGGCGGCGCACCAGATGCGTTCGTCCAGGCGGTTCTCGATGACGGTCGCGTCGGGGCGGATCGGTGCGAGGCGGCCGGCGAGGCCGGGGGTCGAGACCCAGACGGCATCGGCGACGGCCAGCATGCGCCGGACGGCGTTGGCGAAGGGCTGCAGCGTTCGGGCGTCGGGGTGGATGTCGGGGATGCCGAGCAGATCGTCGTCGAGGTCGTATAGGAGTTTGGCGTGGGTGCGGCTGGCGTGATCGGCGAGGCGGGAGGCGGTTGCCTCGTCCGGGATGGCGTGGCGCTGGGTGACGATAATGTCCGCGTGATGATCGAAAATCGTTTCTGCATCGGCGAGGATGATGTCGAAGGCTGCCGCGGTCGTCGGGTGGTCCAGCGGCAGCAGCAGGCGGATATAGCCGCAGGCGGTCAATCCTCCGGTATCATAACGTTCCGGGACTATAGCGATTCGCGGCCGGGCGGCGGTGCGGACGGCGGCCGGCGATCGGGCGAGGTAGCGGTCGGGGTAGAAGTCGGAGACGGCGATGGGGCGGGGGACGGGCGGCGAGGGGGTCTGGTCGCGCAAAGCGGCCCGCACCGCGTCGAAGGCGGCCAGCCATTGTTGCGATGATGCGGTGTGGTCCACCAGCCAGGTGTGCGGGCGGCCGGTGAGGCGTTCGGTGAAGGAGCCGAGGTCGGTGGCGACGATCGGCAGGCCGGTGGCGATCGCGGTGCTGAGGGTGAAGCTGTAGGATTCCGGCGTTGACGAGGGAAACCAGAAGACGTGCGGATCGATCTTTTCCAGCAGCGCCGGCAGGTCGCGATCCTGGTACGGCCCGGTCGCGCGGATCAGCTTCGCCGCGGCTTTCGGAAAGCTGGGTTCGAGGTAGCCGATCAAATGCAGTTCGATCGTTCCGGGTGCGGCGGCCTCGGCGAGTTCGGCGACGGTGCGGGCGCCCTTCTGGTTTGCCATCACGCCCAGCAGCACGACGCGCAGGGCGCGACCGGACGGGACGGGCAGACGGGACGGTGCGGGCAGACGGGACGCCCAGACCGGCTGTTCCTGTTGTTCATGCGGAACGACGACGGCTCGGGTGCCCATGCGGTAACGATCGAGGCGGTTCCTGACGTCCTGGCTTGGACAAATCACGCGTTCGGCGTCCATGAACTGCCACGCGTTGTCGCGCCGCCAGGATGTGATGTCGCGGGCACCGTGCGAGCTTTGGCTGGCGATGCAGGCGTCGCAGATGGCGGGGCCGGGTTCGCCGCAATACAGGCCCTCGGGCCAGATCAGCAGGTTCACCTGCGGACAGATCGCGTAGTAGTCGTGCACGGTGAGGTCGAAGGGAACGCCGAGGCGGTGGATCAGCAGGCGGATGTCGATGTCCATCTTCAGCAGATGATGCACGTGCAGCCGCGATACGTTAGCGGAACGAAGGACCGCGACGAGGTCGTCGAGACGGTCGGACGGCAGGGTCAGGACGGGTTCGCCGGGCAGGCCGGGGAGCGATAGCGCGGCGCCTCGGTCGGTGCCTTCCAGCACCAGGACGTGCGCGGTTTCGCGGTAGCGTTCGGCCAGGCTGTCGATGTGGCGGCGCACACCGCCGCCGAAATTATGCGATACCATCAGGATGACGGGCCGGCCGGATTGGCGGAGCAGCGCGGCGGTGGCGGCGAAGCGGGCCGGGATGGCGGGGTCCGGGGTGGCGTGCGGTCCGGGGTCCGGGGCGGGGTGCGGGGCGAGGATCGCGGCTAGGTTTGGGGCGAGGTTTGGGGCGGGCACGAAGGTGTCGCAGGCGATCAGGTGGCGCCAGCCGGCGGCGGTGGCGCGCGACCGGAAATCGTTGCCCGCCGGGTCGCCGATGGCCTGGGATGCCGTGTGGCGGATGTAGATGCAATGGTCCGGCGTGACCGATGCTTGCACGGAACGGCCGGCATTGGCCGAACGGCAGATCGTATCGATGCGGGCGGGTGCGGCGGTGGCGGCGAAGGGACCGCCCTGGATGGTGACGGTGTCCGACAGCGGCGACACCGTTGCGATATCGCGCTGGGAATGGGCATGGGCGGCGAGGCGGGGCAGCCAGCCGGGCTGCACCTCGGTGTTGCCGGCGAGCAGGACGATGTCGTGGCCGTGGGCGGCGGCGATGCCGAGACTGGCGGAGGCGGCTTGGCCGAGACGGCGGCGGTTGCGGATCAGGTGGATATCACCGTCGTCGGCGCGCTCGCGCAGCCAGGCGCGCAGGGCCGGTTCGCGCACGTTGTCGTCGATGACGGTCAGGCGGGCGAGCGGGAAGGACCGGTCGGCCAGCACTGAACGGATGCAGCGCGCGGTGGCGTCGAGGTCGCGCCGGGCCACGATGACGACGTCGGCGAACACGCCGCGGGGCGGCGGCAAGGCCTGGGCTTGCGACGGCAGGTAGTCGCGGATGTCGAGGGGTGCCTCGGTCGGGAAGCCGCGGGCGGCGCCGATCTGCAGATGATACAGCAGCGGATTGACCGCGGCGGCGGGGTGCTGGGCGACGTACCAGGCGGCGTCGAACCTGGGATGGGGGTTGCGTAGCTCCGCCGCGCCGGCGCGCACGTAATGCGCCAGCGGACCGAAGGCACTGGCGGCGACGTCGGGGTTGTGCTCGATATACCAGGCGCTGTCGAAGAAACGATTGGGATCGCGCCGTTCGGCCGCACCGAAACGAAGGAAATGATCCAGCGGATCGAAGTCGCCGATGTCGGGATAGCGGGCCTGGTACCATGCGGCATCGAGGAAGCGGCCCAGCAGTTGCGCCGTCGGGCCGTCGGGGCGGGTCGGGGGACGTTTCACGGCCAGGCCCGGCGACGGTCAGGCGGCTGCATGGGTTTTCCCGGCGGTTGCCAGCCTCGATAGGGCTTCGCGGCGGATGTCGGCCTGGCCGGCGAGGCTGTTGCCGGCGAGGTAGGCGTCGCGGGCGCGCGCGGCGACGGCTTGGCGTTCATCGCGATTGCGCACCAGCCAGGTCAGCGCGGCGTACCAGGCCTCCGGCGTGTTGGCCACCAGCCGGCCGGCGGGTCCGTCGGCGATGGAGCCGCGATAGACCGGTGTGTCGGAGGCCAGGACGGCGAGGCCCAGCGCCGCGTAGTCCAGCGCCTTGATCGATGACTTGGATCGGTTGAACGGCGTGTCGAGCAGGGGGGCCAGGCCGATGTGCCAGCCGGGTTCCACGCCTCTCAGCCAGTTGACGAAGCCCGGATAGGATCGCGTGGCGCTGCGTGACATGCCGATGCGGTCGAGGCCGGGGGGCAGGTCGTTGCGGGTGGTTACGCCGAGGATATTGATGCTGACCCGGTGGTCATACTCGGTTTTCAGCCGGACGAGCGCGGGTTCGATCAGCGCGAAATCGTCGTCGTGGGTCGCCGTGCCCATGCAGAGGATGCGTACCGGGTGCTCCTGCATCGAAGGCGCGGGCGGGATCCACAGGCGTTCGTCGAGGCCGTTGTGGAGAACGACGGTGTCGGGGCGGATGGCGGCGAGGCGTTCGGCGAGGCCGTGGGTGGAGACCCAGACGGTGTCGGCGACTTCCAGCATGCGGCGGACGGTCCTGGCGCGTGGGCGCAGGACTTTGGCGTCCGGGTGGGTGCGGGGGATGTTCAGCAGGTCGTCGTCCAGGTCGTAGACCAGGCGGGCGCCGGTGCGTCTTGCGTGGGCGGCGAGGCGGTCCGCGGTGGCGATATCGGGGATGGCGAAGCGCTGGGTGATGATGATGTCGGCGTCTTCCTGCCAGATCGTTTCGGCGGTCGCGACGCGGACGTCGAAATCGCCGGCGATGGCGGGATGGTGCAGGGGTTGCAGCAGGCGGATATAGGCGCAGGGCGTCGGGGTGCCGATCGCGAAACGTTCCGGCACGATGGCGATGCGCGGCTTGCGCGGCTCACGATGGACGGGCACGCGGGGTGGATGCAGGTAGAGGGTGGCGTAGGCGTCCTCGACTTCGGCGCGGTCGGGCGGGGTGGCGATCGGCGTTTCATCGAGGAGTGTCCGGCGGATTTCGGCGAACAGGTCGAGCCAGTCCATCGGGGACGTGGTGACATCGGCCAGCCAGGTGAACGGGCGGCCGGCCAGGCGTTCGGTGTGGGCGCCGATGCGGGTGGCGGCGATGGGCAGGCCGGCGTCGATCGCGGCGCTGAGGGTGAAGCTGAAGGTCTCCGGCCAGGCGGCGGGGAACCAGACCAGATGCGGTGCGGCGGCTGCCAGCAGGCGGGGCAGGTCGGCGTCCTCGTAATGGCCGGTGATTTTCATCCGCTCCGCGGCGGCTTCGGAGAAGGGACCGTCGGTGTGGCCGATCAGGTGAAGCTCGGTCGTTGCGGGATCGGCCAGTTCGGCGACGGAGGCGACGGAGCGGGCGCCCTTGTGATTGACCAGGGTGCCGATGACGGCGATTCTCAGCTTGCCGTCGCCGGGCGGCATGATGCGCAGTGGCCAGGGGGTGGGGCTGACCGGCTCATGCGGGGCCAGGATTGCGTTGGCGGCCAGGCCGTGGCGGCGCAGGCGGGTCATCACGTCGAGGCTGGGGCAGTAGACGCGGGCGGCGTCGTGGAACGGCCAGGCGTGTTCGGCGCGCCAGGTGACGATGTCGCGGGCGCGGTGGGAGCCTCGGTGCGCGATGCAGGCGTTGCAGCCGGCGATGTCGGGCTCGCCGCAATACAGGCTGTGGCGCCAGGGCAGCAGGTTGATCTGCGGGCAGATGGCGAAATAGTCGTGCACGGTCACGTCGAACGGCACATCCAGGCGGCGGATCAGCGCGCGGATGTCCATGTCCATGCCGAGCAGATGGTGGATATGGACGCGGGAGAGGTGCATCGACTGGAGGAGCAGGACCAGATCGTCCAGGCGTTGCTTCGGCAGGGCCAGCACGGGGTGATGCGGCAGCGAGAGGACGGACAGTTCGGCGCCTCGATCGGTCGCGCGCAGCAGCAGGAAGCGCGCCTGGTCGTGGAAGCGGGTGACGAGGCTGTCGACGTGACGGCGGACGCCGCCGCCGAGGTCGTGCGCCACCATCAGGATCACCGGCAGCCTTGCCTGGCGGAACAGGGCGGCGGTGACGGCGAAGCGGTAGGGATCGACCCGGCCCAGATCGACGTGGCGGGCGATGTCGGTCCTGTAGGTGGGATATCGTTCCAGGATAAGCTGCATCGCGCGTTGCAGCAGCTTGTTCGCACGATCGCCGAAACTGACGGCGCCCTTGTGATAGACGAACGTGTCGCAGGCGAGACGATGGTGCCAGCCCCGGGCGGTGGCGCGCAGGCAGAAATCGTTCTCCTCACCATAGCCGAGGGTGAAACGTTCGGCGTCGAAGTCGCCGACCTCGTCCAAGGCCGCGCGGCGGATATACATGCAGAAGCCGACGGTTGTCGGGACATCGACGGAGCGGCCGGCGTTGATGGTGCGGCAGGTTTCGTCGATGCCGGTGACCGTGAGGCCGAAGGCGAGGGGGCTGCCGTGGTTGGACGGGTAGCCGCAGATGGTGGCGTTGTTGGAGAACGGCGAGACGGTGGCGATGCGCGGTTCGGCGCAGGCGACGGCGGCGAGGCGGGCGAGCCAGTCCGGCGGCACCTCGGTATCGCTGTTCAGCAGCACGACGTCGTGGGTGCCGGCTTCCCGCATGCCGCGATTGACCGAGGCGACGAAGCCGAGGTTGTTGGGGTTGCGCACCAGGTGGATGCGGTGTTCGGCGGCCAGTTCGCGCAGCCAGGCGGACAGGGCCGGTTCGGGTGAGCAGTCATCGACGACGATGATGCGGCCGAGGGGTTTTGCGGCGGCGGCGAACACCGAGACGAGGCAGCGTCGGGTCTCATCCAGGCCGCGATAGACCGGAATGACGATATCGACGACGAGTTTGCGCGGCAGTCGTGGCGGCGGGCGCTGCGAGGGCAGGTAGTCCTGGATATCCACCGGCTTTTCGGTGGGAAAGCCGAGCGCTCGGCCGGTTGCGACGTGGTAGAGGAGGGGGTTGGCGGCGGCGGCGGGATGTTGGCCGGCATACCAGGCGGCGTCGAAATTGGGGTGTGGATTGCGCAATTCCACTGCGCCGGCCTGCAAATAATGCAGCAGGGGATGCATGCTGCCGGCGCTGACGTCCGGGTAATGTTCGGTGTACCAGGCGCTGTCGAAGAATGGGTTGGGATCGCGCTGCTCGGCCAGGCCGTAGCGGATGAAATGACGCAACGGGGCGTGGCCGGTGGCGATGGCGTCGGGGTAGCGGGCGCGGTACCACTCGGCATCGAAAAACCGTTGCATGGACTGCATCAGCCCGGCTTCGCGCGGATCTTCCGGCAGGGGTCTCGGCGGCGTTTTCGCCATGCGTCAAGGCTGCGGGCGCGGGTGGCCGGTCATCGTGCCTTCGATCCCGATCCGGAACGGACGGACGATGCGCAACCGGCCGGTGTGGTCCGGACTGTCCCGGCGATGACCGGTGACGATCCCGAGCCGGGTGTTGAATGACATTTTGCGCTCTCGGCAATCATGGGTTGTCCTATACTGCGATCGTTCACCGGCCAACAAGCAACAAAGCGGCGATGAAGAGGATTGCGGCCTGGGTATTGTATGCGCCGGATTTGCGTGGGGGGTATCAGTCCGCGACGGCCTGATCGGCGGCCTCATGGGGGTCCGGGCACAGGTCCGGCAGGGGGTCTTGCCGGGTCCGGGGCCGGTCGTGGACCGTTTGCCAGGCGGCTTGCCACGCGGTTTGCCAGGTCGGGGCCATGCTCGCCAGGGAGGCTTGTTGCAGGAAGGCCGGACGGGCGGCGGCGGCGAAGGCGCGGCGGCGGTCCTGGTCGCGGATCATCGCGTTCAGCGCGGCGTACCAGGACGTGGGGTCGTTACGCACCAATTGCCCGGCCGGGCCGTCGGCGAGCGATCCCTGGTAGGACGGGACGTCGGAGGCGAGGATGGCGAGGCCCAGCGCGGCGTAATCCATGGTCTTGATCGCCGATTTCGCGCGGTTGAACGGCGTGTCGAGCAGCGGGGCGACGCCGATATGCCAGCGCGGCCGCCGCGACGTCAGCCAGTTGACGAAGCCGGGATAAGTCTGCGCGGTTCCCGGCGGGGGGCCGGTTCGTCCGAGGCCGGGGGCGAGGCCGTCGCGGGTGGTCATGCCGACGATTTCGATCTCGATCCGGTCGCCGTAATCTTCCTTGAGACGCGCCAGCACCGGCTCGATCAGGGCGAAGTCGCGGTTGTGGGTCTGGGTGCCCATGCAGAGGATGCGAACCGGTTCGTCGCGGAAAAGCAGGTCGGCGGATGGGCTGATCCAGATACGCTCGTCGAGGGCATTGCCGATGACGGTGGTGTCCGGACGGATCGGCGACAGTGCCTGTGCCAGGTGGCGGCTGGATAGCCAGACGGTGTCGCTTTGCAGCAGCATGTGGCGGACGATGCCGGCGCGGGGCCGCAGGGTGGCGGCGTCGGGATGGTTGGGCGGCACCGTCAGCAGGTCGTCGTCGAGGTCGTAGACCAGTTCGGCGCCGGTCCGGTGGGCATGGGCGATCAGCGCGTCGGCCGCCTCCATCGTCGGCAGCGCGTGCCGCTGGGTGACGATCACATCGACGTCGTCGTGCAGGACCGATCGGGCGTCGGCCATGACGATCCTGGCATGGCCGGCGATCGCGGGATGGTTCAGCGGCTGCAGCAGGCGGATGTAGGCGCACGGGGTGGGCAGACCCATCGCGTAACGTTCCGGCACCACGGCGATGGTGCGGCGCGGCGGGTTGTCGCGGGCGCGTGTCCTGATACGGGCGGGCGACATATGGGCGGGCGCCATATGGGCGGGCGCCATATGGGCTGGCGGTGTGGCGGCGGCCTCGATCGGGTCGAGGTAGGCGGATTCGTAGAAATCCGCCACCGCGGGGCGGATCGGCGCCGGCGGCGGAGGCAATCCATCGGCGGCGTTCAGGGTTGCGCGGAACGTTTCGAAGAAGCCGAGCCAGTCGTCTGGGGAGACGTAGCCGGTGGCCAGCCAGGTGAATGGCCGGCCGGTCAGCCGTTCGGCGATGGCACCGATCCGGTTGGCGGCGATCGGAACGCCGGATTCGATGGCGGTGGTGAGCGTGTAGCTGTAGGTCTCGGGCGATACGGTGGGAAACCAGATGATGTGCGGGGCGATCCTGGCGATCATTTTGCGCAGGTCGGTGTCGTCGTATTGGCCGGTGATCTTCAGGCGCTTCAGGGCGGATTTGGGGAAATTGTATTCGGGGCGGCCGATCAGGTGGATCTCGGTGGTTTTCGGGTCCATTGCCTCGGCGACGGCGGCGGCGATGCGTGCGCCCTTGTGGTCGGCCAGGACGCCGAGGACGGCGATGCGCAGCTTGCCGGCACGCGGAGCGGTCACATGCTGCCGCCAGGGGCCTTCGGCGATGGGCTCATGCGGGGCGACCACCGCTCTGGCATCCAGGCCGTAGCGGCGGAGTCGGAGCAGCACGTCGTTGTTGGGGCACAGGACGCGATCCGCCTCCTGGAACTGCCAGTCACGATCGGTGCGCCAGGTCAGGATGTCGTGGGCGCCGGGCGGCGGGTCGGTGGCGATGCAGGCGTTGCAGCCGGCGTGGTCCGGTTCGCCGCAATACGGCGCGTCCGGCCAGGGCAGGAAATTGATGCGCGGGCAGATCGCGTAGTAGTCATGCACGGTGACGTCGAACGGCAGGTCCAGGCGGCGGATGAGAGCACGGATATCCGTTTCGACTCCGGCCAGATGGTGGATATGCACGCGGGAGACGGCCATCGCGCGCAGCAAGCGCATGAGGTCGTCCAGTTGATCGGGCGGCGACTGCAGCACCGGATGATCGGGCAGGGCCGGCACCGACAGGAAGTCGCCGCGATCCGTCGCCTCCAGCAGCAGGGTGTGGATGTGGTCCTTGTAGCGCTCCGTCAACTGGTTGATGTGGTGGCGGACGCCGCCGCCGAGCTTGTGGGAGATCATCAGGACCACGGGACGTTTCGACGCGGCGAACAGGCCGCCGGTCACGGCGAAGCGGAACGGGGTGACGGCGCCCAGGCTGACGTGGCGCGCGACGCCCTGGGCGTAGCCGGGGTGGCGGTCGAGGATCAGTTCCATGGCCCGGGCGGCAAGATCCTTCGTCCGGCCGGCGAAGCTGACGGAGCCCTGGTGGAAGACGAAGGTGTCGCAGGCGAGGCGATGGTGCCAGCCGAGGTTGGTGGCGCGGAGGCAGAAATCGTTCTCCTCACCGTAGCCGACGGTGAAACGGCTGACGTCGAAATCACCTGCTTCATCGAGCGCCTGGCGGCGGATGTACATGCAGAATCCGACGGTTGTAGGGACATCGACCCAGCGGGCGGTGTTGACCGATTGGCAGACGGCGTCGATTTGTTGCACCGAGCGATCGAACGCGATGGGGCCGCCTTCGTTGCCCGGATAGCCGCAGATGGTGGCGTTGTTGGAGAACGGCGAGACGGTGGCGATGCGCGGGTGGGCGTAGGCCTGGGCGGCGAGGCGGCCGAGCCAGTTGGGGGGTACTTCGGTGTCGCTGTTGAGCAGGGCGACGTCGTTGCGGCCGGCCGCGCGCATGCCGGTGTTCACCGATTCGACGAAGCCGACGTTGCGGGGATTGGTGATCAGCACGATCAACTGCTTGGCGGCCAGTTCGTGCAGCCAGGCGACCAGCAAGGGTTCGGGGGAGCGGTCATCGACGACGATGACGCGTCCCAGCCTGGGGCTGGTATCGGCGAGCACCGAGGCGATGCAGCGCCTGGTTTCGTCGTAGCCGCGATAGACCGGGATCACGACATCGGCGGCGAGTCCGGCCGGAACGGGCAACGGCGGCAGGTCCGACGGCAGATAGTCGCGAATCTCCAACGGTTTCCGGGTGGGATAGCCATGCGCCGCACCGACCCGGATATGATACAGTAACGGATTGGCCGCCGCTTCGGGATGCTGGCTGGTATAGTAGACGGCGTCGAACTCGGGGTGCGGATCGCGCAGTTCCATGGCGCCGATCTGCAGGTAGTGCTGCAGCGGGTGCAGGCCGCTGACGGTGACGTCCTGGTGCTGACCGGCGTACCACTCGCCATCGAAGAAGCGGTTGGGGTTGCGCTTTTCCGCGACGCCGTGGCGGACGAAATGCAGCAGGGGATCGAGGTTGGCGGCGACGACGTCCGGATAGTGACGCTGGTACCAGGCGGCGTCGAAGAACGTTCCCAGGAAGCGTTTGAGCATGGCTTCCCGCTGCTCCTCACGCGACATCGGAACGAATGAGCGGTCGGGCGGCATCGCCATGATCTAGGCGGGGCGGAAAAGCGGACTGAAGGCGCCCGGGATCGGCGGCGGACGTCCGAGGCCGGCGGTGCGGTCCGGGGCGAGGCGGAAGCGGGCGGGGTCGCCGGCGATGGCATTCTCGATCTCGAGGCGGAACTGCCGGCGTTCGGTGTCGCTGTGCCAGGGTGGGCAGTAATCGGACTGTTTCATCAGGTCCATCGCCAGTTTCTCGTTGTGCTGTTCTTGGGCGTCATCGCGGTGACTTTGACTGGTGGCCACGGTCAGTCCGCCGTCGATCAGCTTGTACAGGAGCGGTTCGCCGGTGTCTGTCCGCCTTTCGGTGCCGCCGTGGCCGAGATGGATCAGGCGGCGTGTGTGTTCGACGTGCTCGTGGCCGTAGCCTTTGAAGAGTGGATCGAAATAGCCGGCGTAGGCCAGGGCGGTGCTGGCATAGGCGGCGCATTGGGCGGTGACCATGGTGGATTGACGCGGATCCTCGGCGGTGCCGGACCCAGTAACGAAATAGGGCCGCATCCAGTCCGCGGCGTAGTTGACATGGCCCCAGCGGCGTGCGGCGCTGATCCACTCGGCTTCCCAGCCGGCAACGGATGGCTGGGTGTCATCCTCCAGCAGGATTACTATCTCGCAGTTCAGTCTTTGTGACAACAGAAAGAGGGCTCGGTTTTTGTTCCAGGCGATGCCCATGTTGCTGCCGGTGACCAAAGGCACCCGTTTGTCGCGCAGCATAGTGAGGGTGCCGTCGGTCGATCCGTCGTCGGCGACCACCAGCGCGGCATCCGGATGGCGGGTGAAGGTTCGCACGCGATCGATCGTCTCGCCAACGATGTCTTTGCGATTATAGGTTACAATTCCAATACCGACGGAAAATGACATTTGCTTTCCCGAGCGAGACGTCAGTCGGGGTATTGTGGCGTTTTACTGTCCGGCAAGCAACAATGCAGCGGCGCCCAGGCCCAGCAGCAGGATCGGATTGATCGCGGTGAAGCTGAACAAGGCGGTGCTGACGATGGTCACGCCCCAGAGCGGCCAGCCGTGTTCGGTGCCGCGCATCAGGGCCAGGCCGCTGGCGAAGGTCAGGCCGACGGCGACGGGGGCCAGGGCACGCTCCACCACCACGCGCCAGTTGGAGCGGGCGGCTTTCTGCCAGTAGCGGGCGACGACGTGGACCGCCAGGCAGGATGGGCCGAACATGGCGGCGAAGGCCACCGCGGCACCGGCCAGGCCGGCGGCTTTCAGGCCGATGAGCACCACGATCAGCGATCCCGGGCCGGGGGAGGCTCGGGAGATCGCGAAGAAGTCCAGGAACTGCCGCGCCGTCACCCAGTGATAGTGGTCGACGGTGGCGCGCTGCATGTCGGGGATGACGCCGGCGCCGCCGCCGAAGGCCAGCATCGACAGGCCGGCGAACAGCAGCAGCAGGCGGAGAAGGACCACCGTCATCTGGGGCGGGTCAGTATGGCGAGCAGCAGGCTGACCGGCATCATCACCAGCAGGACATGCACCAGGGCGAAGCCAAACACACCGATCGACAAAGTGACGACGGCGGTGACGGCGATCGGGATCAGGCCTCGGATGTTGCGCTGGGCGAGGCGGACTCCGGTGCCCAGGTTCAGGCCGATGGCGACCGCACCCATGCCGCCGAGCGCGGTGCTGATCCAGGCTCCTCCGGTGTGGCCCTGGCTGTGGAGGTAGAGGATGCCCAGCAGCATGACGATGATGACCGGCAGGGTGACCAAGCCGAACAGGCAGGCCAGCGCGCCGGTGGTGCCGCGCATCTGGGTGCCGATGAACACCGCGAGGTTCACGTTGGTGGCTCCCGGCACAAGCTGCGACAGCGCGTATCCGGACAGGAACTGCTTGTCGTCCAGCCAGCCT
>DATAZJ010000612.1:0-33938 GCA_036272115.1 Rhodopila sp.
CGCGGTTGCAGGAAGCCGAACGCATGATCAACGATGGCAAGCCGGGTGAGGCGGAAGCAGCCTGCCGGGCAGTCCTGCGGGAGGCACCTGGCCTACCCGAGGCCACTGCTCTGTTGGGGTTCATCGTTGCCCGGATGCGCCGCCCAGCAGAGGCCGAAGCGTTGCTGCGAGAAGCCATCGCCAGGCGTTCCGACGTTCCACACTGGCACTTCGAGCTGCGCAACGTCCTGCGCTACGATTTCCGCCTCGATGAATCTCTGGCCGAAGCTCAAGAGGCAGTGCGACTGGACCCGGCTAGCGCGCAGTTCCGAAATGGTCTGGCGCAGATCCACTTCGATCGTGGGGAATACGATCAGGGATACGCCACCATCCTGGACGCTCTAGCCTGCGATCCAGAGCATCCGGAATCGCATCTGTCGCTTGCCCATGCGCTACTGGCGTCAGGGAATTTCCGGGCGGGATGGGTCGAATACGAGTGGCGGTTCCGCTCGAAGATTTTCATCAAGGCGCTGCCGAAGCCGATCCGGCCGTACTGGAACGGCATGCCACTGCCGGGTCGGCGGCTGGTGGTTTCCACCGACCAGGGGTTTGGCGATTCGTTCCAGTTTGCCCGGTATATTCCGCAGGCGGCGGCGCGGGTCGGGGAGGTCGTGGTGATCTGCCGGCCGCCGCAAATACAGTTGCTGTCCCGAATTCCGGGCGTGCGGGCTTGCATCACGGACCTGAATCGGGCCGGCGATCATGCCGCGTTCTGCTGGCTGGCAAGCCTGCCATACGTCTTCGGAACCGAGGTTTCGACAATACCGACGCCAATTCCCTACCTAACCGCGTCACCGGTTCGTCGGGCGTACTGGCGGGGGGAACTGGACCGGCGGGTCGGCAGCAAAGGTGTGCGGGTCGGTTTGGTGTGGGCCGGCAACATAGATAACACCGCCGATTGGCGGCGGTCCCTTCCGCTGGCGGCATTGCGTGAATTGGCAGCGATACCGGGGGTACAACTGGTATCGCTGCAAAAGCCGGTGCCAGAGGCTGACCGGGCGATTTTCGCCGAGTTGGGATTGCTGGATTTTTCCGCCGACCTGCCGGATTTCAGTGAAACGGCCGCCGTGATCGCGAACTTGGACCTTGTCGTTTCGGTGGACAGCGCAATCGCGCACCTGGCAGGCGCGATGGGCGTGCCGACCTGGACACTGATCTATGAGCCAGCGGATTGGCGGTGGATGACGAGGCGGGAAGACACGCCGTGGTACCCGACGATGCGGCTGTTCCGGCAGCCTCGCGCAGGGCAGTGGGAGGAACCCATCGGGCGGCTGATCGGGGCTCTGCGGCAGCACACGCAGGGCGCACAACAGGAAATGGCGGCCCGAAAGCCGCCATTTTGAACATCAAGGTGTTTTGCAACCCTTGTGCTACCGGCGAGGCTAGCCCGGCTGAGGTGCCGGCGTCGCCCCACCCGGAGGCGCGGAGGGCCGGCCGGTCGTCGGAACGGAGGCTCGGCGGGATTCCGGCGCCGGCTCGTCCACCACCTTGCGGATCACCGGTTCACCGCGCAGTACCGTGCGGATTTCATCGCCCGAAAGGGTCTCGAACTCCAGCAAGCCGCGTGCCAGCCGATGCAGTTCCTCAACGTTCTCGGTGAGTAGCCGGCGGGCCTTGTTGTAGGCGCGATCGATGATGTCCTTGATCTCGCCGTCGATTTCCCGCGCGGTGGCTTCCGACACATTCTTGTTCTGGGTAACCGAATGGCCCAGGAACACTTCCTGGCTGTTGTCGCCGTAGGCGATCATGCCGAGCTTCTCAGACATGCCCCATTCGGTGATCATCCGCCTGGCTTGATCGGTGGCCATTTTGATGTCGCCGGACGCGCCGTTGGAGACCTTGTCCGGACCGAAGATGATTTCCTCGGCCGCGCGGCCACCCATCGCCATGGTCAGTTCGGACAGCAGCTTGGACTTGGATTTGGAGTAGCGGTCGCCCTCCGGCAGGCTCATGACCAGACCGAGCGCCCGGCCACGCGGGATAATCGTCGCCTTATGGACAGGGTCACACTCCGGCTCATGCATCGCGCACAGAGCGTGGCCGGCTTCGTGGTAGGCAGTCATCCGCTTCTCGGCCTCGGACATGACCAGCGACCGGCGCTCGGCGCCCATCATGACCTTGTCCTTGGCGGCTTCGAACTCGGCCATGGCGACGACTCGCTTACCGAGGCGAGCGGCCAGAAGTGCCCCTTCATTCACCAGGTTGGCGAGATCGGCACCCGAAAACCCAGGTGTGCCGCGCGCAATCACCTTCGGATCGACGTCGGAGGCAAGTGGCACTTTGCGCATATGCACGCGCAGGATTTTTTCGCGCCCATTTACGTCCGGGTTCGGCACCACGACCTGACGGTCGAAGCGGCCGGGCCGCAGCAGGGCCGGGTCCAGAACGTCCGGGCGATTGGTCGCGGCGATCAGGATGACGCCTTCGTTGGACTCGAAGCCGTCCATCTCGACCAGCATTTGGTTCAAGGTTTGCTCGCGCTCATCGTTGCCGCCACCAAGACCGGCGCCGCGATGGCGTCCGACAGCATCGATCTCATCGATGAAGATGATGCAAGGTGCGTTCTTCTTGCCTTGCTCGAACATGTCACGGACGCGAGACGCGCCGACGCCGACGAACATTTCTACGAAGTCGGAACCGGAGATGGTAAAAAACGGGACGTTGGCCTCGCCGGCGATGGCGCGTGCCAGCAAAGTCTTACCGGTGCCGGGGGGCCCAACAAGCAGCACGCCCTTGGGAATCTTGCCACCCAGGCGTTGGAATTTCTGCGGGTCCTTCAAGAACTCGACGATTTCCTGCAGTTCGCTCTTGGCTTCATCGATACCGGCGACATCCTCGAACGTCACGCGCCCCTGCTTTTCCGTGAGCAATCGCGCTCGGCTTTTGCCAAATCCCATCGCACGGCCGCCACCCGACTGCATCTGCCGCATGAAGAACACCCAGACGCCGATCAGCAGCAGCATCGGGAACCATGAAAGTAGGTAGTGCAGCAGCGGGTTGACATCACTGTCTTCCGGCTTGGCAATCACCCGCACGTTCTTGTCGGTGAGCGTCTTCACCAGCGTCGGGTCTTCCGGGGTGTAGGTCTGGAAGGTCCGTCCGTCATTGAGCTGGCCGGAAACGGTCCGCCCTTGGATCACCACATCCCGGACGTGACCGCCATTCACCTCGGTGATAAAGTCGGAGTAGGCCATCTGGGTGGAGGTGGTGTGGCTGACCCCGGGCTGGAACAGGTTGAATAGCACCACAAGCAGCAGGGCGATGATCACCCATAGCGCGAGGTTGCGGCCAAAATTGCTCATATGACTTTGCTCACGTTCTCAGTCCGACAGGGGCGCCTGGTATTGGTAGACGATATTGGGTCAGGCGAAACAGCCTTAACATAGTGTGCGGCAACGATCCCTACATCCCCGCAATCAGGATCATTCATGAACTCGCTGTGCCCATGTCCGCCGAGGCGAAGCAGGGACCGGCGATCGGCTTACGCGGGTTGAACAGCGCGGTTATCCGTTGACTCATATTATTGGACACATAGCCCAGATGCGGAACCGCGGCCAGAACTTTACCGACCCGCAAAGCGGGCATTGTGCGTAGAATCGCGGAGGGAAGGTCCGTGTCGCCCCTGAATTGCGCCGCATCGGGCCCTAGTTTCCCAATCATGGCCCCGGCCGGAAGCACTTGGCCGTCAAGCAGCCGGAACCGGCGGTCCCAGGTGATGCCGGACGATGCTGCCACCGGCAGCATGATCGCTGCTTCCTCGCGCACGATCAGCCAGCCATCGCCAAATCGGCCAGCCGGCACGACGCGCACACCGGCCACGGTCGCCGGTTCGGGTCGCGCTGCAAGGCGGATGATCTGATCGGGACTGGCGGGATAGGGCATGCCGCTGATGGTTCTGACCAAGCTGCCCAGGGCTGCCGGACTGATTCGACCGCTGGACAACAGTGCAAACCCCTCGGGTCGGATCGTCGCTCGATCGGCCAGTTCGGCGGCAATCCTGGTCTCCTCTTGTGATCGCAGCCTGCCCACGGCGGCCATCGCCTGCGGCAACCCGGTGTCCTCCCGGCCGCGAGGCGTGAGCCGATGCCGCAATCGGGGACGCATGGCGCGCAGATCCCGGTTGGACGGGTCCTCGATCCAATGGATAGCGTTCCCTACCAAAAGACCGCGCAGCCGTTCCGGGTCGACCGCCAGCAACGGACGCAGCAGACGCAGGCCAGCGGTTTCATGCAGCGCCGCCATGCCGGCGAGACCGTGCGTCTGGCTGCTACGCAACACACGCATGGCCAGCGTTTCCACCTGGTCCGCCATGTGATGACCGAGCAGAAGGTGCAGAATTCCGGCTGCACGGCAAGCGTCGGTCAGAACCTGGTAGCGCATGATCCGCGCCCGTTCCGCCAACGCCGCGCCATGCTTCAAGTTCGTAAGTGGCAAAAGCCTTGCCGGAATTTCGAGGCCGGCGAGGCGTTCGAGAGTGATCCGAGCCTCATCGTTGGAGGTTGGACGCAATCCGTGATCGACGACCAAGGCCAGCACCGAACCTTCGTGGCGGTGCGCCCAATCCCTGGCGAGGATGGCTAGCGCCAGGCTATCGGCTCCCCCGGAGACGGCGGCCGCCAATACGGGGTGAGGCTCGAAGGGACCCAATCTGTCCATCGCCGCCGCAAATGCCGCGTCCAGACACGATTGGGTTCCGGCCATCGCCGGATTAACGGCAGCCCGTCCGTTTCGCCGCTGCCACCGCGCCGGCGGCGATGTCGGGCCGAGGTTTGGGGAATTCCGACCGAAGGCGGGACAGGGAGTCGCACGCGGCCTTCTTCTCATTGATCGCCGACAGCGAGTCCGCAAGTCCGAGCAGGGCGTCCTGGGCATGAGCCCCCTTGCGCGAAGTATTGTAGGCGTCGTCGAATGCGATTGCCGCCTGGGCATATTGCCGCTGACCGGACAGCGCCTGTGCGAGCAGGAGCCGGGCATCATAGGCGCGCGGTGACGTTCGGTTCGCCAGCACTTCGCGCGCGGCGGCCTCGGCCTTGGAATAGTCGTGGCGGGCTAGATCGGCACGCCCTTCCTGCAAGGCGATTTCCGGCGTACGGGGGACGGGCGGGGCCGCGGGGCGGGCAGGGGGCGGTGCCCCTAACCGCGTTGGGACTGGGCCTTGAGGCGGGTAATCGGGCGACGGGGGATTGCTGCCAAGTTGCTGCGCCTGCGGAGCACCAGGCTGGGCTCCTTGCTGCGCCCCTTGCGGATTGATCTGGAACGCCAGGTCGTCGATCCGCTTGCCCAGGTCGGCGTTCTGCTGCTGCAATTGGTTCTGTAGCTCATCGACGCGGCCGCGTAGTTGCCGCACCTGGTCCTCCAGCGCGTCGACCCGTGTCAGAAGCTGCGGAACCAGACTGCCACTGCCGGCGCTATCGCCTTGCAACTGGGTCGGGGCATAGGCGGGTGTCCGATTGCCGGATCCGCCGCGCGCCATCTGATCCTCGTCCGCCTTCAGTTCCTGCCGAAGCTGGTAGATCTGGTTCTGCAACGCGATGCCCTCGCGGCTGTCCACCTGCGCATGGCTCGGAACGGCCGAGGTCGCGAACAGGAAGGCCGCCACGAAGAAAGGAGCAACGACATACCGCATGCGGACTTCCTCGACTGTGATCGGATGGCTTGAGTTTCTCGTGTCACCTGCCAACGCGGCAGCTTGATGGCAGCCTCGATACGACTTTATGCCGTTGGCAGATGGCGGGCGATATAGGGCGGCAGATTGAAGGCGCCAACGTGGATTTCCGGCGTCCAGTATCGCGTCGTCCCAAGGATGCCAACCCCGGCCGCCCGGGTCCGGATGGTTTCCGCCGGTGTCGCCGCCAGCGAGGCATCTTTCGCCGCCCAGCCGAGGGTCATGAAGCCGCCGACATAGGTCGGAACCGCGGCGACGTAAGCGGTGACGTGCGGGAAAAAGGTCCGGCGGCGGGTGCTGGTGTCGCGAAGTTCGTCCGCCTGCATGAACGGAACGCCGCACTGGTTCACGATCAGGCCGCGCGAGGTCAGGATGCGGGCGCAGTTATGGTAGAATTCGTCGGTGAACAGGACCTCACCCACCCCGATCGGGTCGGTCGAGTCGACGATGATGACGTCGAACGCCGCATCCGGCGCGCGCTTCACGTAGTCGATGCCATCACCGACGATGACGTCGGCCCGTTTGTCGGTCCATGCGTCGCCGGCGATCGAGGGCAGGAATTCCTTCGACAGGCGGATGACTTCCCCATCGATCTCGACCATCACGGCTCGCTTCACATTCCCGTGCTGCAGGACGCGCCGCAGCACGCCGCCGTCACCGGCGCCGATGATCAGCACGTTCTCAGCCGAACCATGGGCCAACAGCGGCACATGGGTCAGCATCTCCTGATAGACGAACTCATCTGCCTCAGTGATCTGGATCACGCCGTCCAGCACCATGACTCGCCCATGGGAGGCGCTTTCGAAGATCGCGATGTCCTGAAAATCGCTCTTCACCCGCGCCAGTTCGCGCGTCACCAGAAAGCGCTGGCCCCAGTCGGGGTAAAGCGTCTCGTTGATCCAGCTATCGGTGGGCATCGTTCTTGCTCCAGATGCGTCGACGGCCCGAGCCTGCGCCCGAGCCGTCGTGTATCACTTGGGGGTTATCCGTTGGGCAGGCGGCTGGTCAGGCGATCAGGCCGCGCCGCTGTTCGCCGAGGTTGACGGATTTTGGCTCGAACGCCGCCTTCAGCGCGGGCAGCCCGTGATACGGATTGCACGCGCCGCACATGAAGATGTCGATCGCCGCGAAATCGCGTTCCGGCCAAGTGTGGATGGAGATGTGGCTCTCCGCCAGCACCAGGACACCACTGACCCCGCCGTTCGGAGAAAAGTGGTGGAAATGGCCGTGCAGGATCGTCGCGCCGGCGGCTTCCGCGGCTTCGCGCAAGGCCCGGTCGATATGGTCCGGATCGCACAGATTGGTGGCGCCCCAAAGATCGACCAGCAAATGCGTGCCGGCGAACTTCACCCCATCCTTCTGAACGAAATAGTCCTTCTGGACTTCCGTAGTTGCCCGCTCAGCGTCGGACTGCATCTGGTTGCTGCTCGGAAGTTCCGAGACCATCCCCAGTGGGCTGAGTGCGTTCATCGCGTACCCCTTCCTACCAGTAGACAGCCTGTTGGACCGTACGCGCGAAAACGCGCCCACGGTCCCCTGGGGCCAAGGCGGCGGAACATGATGATTTGGGGGGATGGGCGCAAGAGTCTTTTTGCATTGAGCCGCGATAAAACCGCATGGCGCCCGCGCGTGATGGTTAGCGTGGCGGCGTGCTGGCCCGCAGCGCCTTCAGGTCGGCGGGCAGCGACGCCGCGAGGCTGATTTCCCGTTGCGAGCGGCTGATGTCAGCCGTGGTCCGGACCGGTTCTGCGGTCAGCAGCCTGAACATGTCGCCGAGTGGCCCGGGGCCGACCCGGCTGCCGTACTTCACGCGCAGATCCGCGAGGGAGGCGTCGTCGGACGCCCGCGCGGTAGCCGTGGCAAGGCGGAGCATCATCCGTGTTTGCGCTTCGCTCAACATTCCGCTGTCGGGCAGCGTCAAGGCCACACAGTCGGACCAGGCCTGCTCGGCGCCCGGCCAATTGGACGCGTTCTCCAAGATTTGCGCTCGGGCTTCGGTTGCGCCGCCGGTACGGAACGGGACCAGCATGGCTGCCCCGGCGGCCGGGTTGCCCAAACGGGCAACCACTTCGGCACGGAGGATCGTGCGCTGTTCCGTCAGGGCGGGTGGCAGGCTCGGGGCCTTCGATGCGTCCAGGACGGATTGTGCGGCAGCGTCGTCGCCTTCGTGTGCGTCCAGCGTGGCAAGGCTGGCGCCGAATCGTGCCTTCGCCGTATCGGATTTCGCCGATCGCATAAGCTTCTCTAGAATTGGCTTGGCCCGGTCGGGCAGATCAAGGGCGAGGAGGCGATCCGCCAGTGCCTGCTGCAGGGCGTCATCGTCGCCGGTGTCGAGAGCCACATCCGCATTCTCATCCACTGTGGTTACGAAGTCGATCGGCGAGGTATGCTGTTCGTTCTGATCTCGGATCATGTCGGCGAACGTGTTCTTCATTCGCTGCTGAATCGCGGCACCCTGTTCGGGGAAATCAATCCGCGCCTGGCGAAGCGTTGCTAGCGCCACGCGCCAAGCGCCGGTCTGTCCGCGCAGGTCGGCGATCCGCTCGCGCAACGCCAATTCCTGAGCATCGCCTCGCCAGGCATAGAGGAGTTTCTCCAGCGCGTCCGCCGCCTGGGTCTTGTCCAGCTTGCGGGTCGCCAGACGCAGTTCGACGGCGCGGACCGCGGCGCGGGCCCGGTCGAACCGGTCGTTTCCGTTCGCCAGCGCATCCAGCATGTCCAGCGCTTTCGCGGTGTTGCCGTTGGACTGCTGCATCAGGGCGCGTGCATAGGCCAGCTTCGGATCGTCCTTGCTTTGGTCCAGCAGACGTTCGGCCGCGGCTATTTCACCGCCCTTGATCATTGTTTCGACGATCAGCGGCATAATGTGATCACGGATCGGTTTGGGATACTGGAAAGCCAGGGGGGCGGTCGTCGCGAAGATTGCCGCTGCGCCGGGTGAGCCGTCATCCCGCATCGCCTGGCGCACCGCGCGCCACAGGGCGATCTCGTCGGTGCCGTCCAACCTTGCGTCCGCCAGCGCGTTGGCTTCCTCTGGGCGGCCGGCGAGCAAAGCCGCGACCGCGGTCAACGCCCCGGTTTCCGCCGAAGCCGCCTGCGCGGGATCTTGAGCGGCCGCCATGTGCAGCAAACTCTCGGCCTCGGCTGACAGGCCGAGCGCGAGGAAACTTTCGGCAGCCCCCCGCTCTTTGAGGCCCCGGGCCATCGGTGGTAACGCGGCTGCCTCGGCGATTTGCCTGTTTGCCTGCCGCAGCAAGGCGGCGGTGGGCATGGTCGAGAAATCGAACCGTCTGGTCAGATGCGCCGCATCCATCAGCGCATTCGTGTCGCCCGTCCGCGGCGATAGCGCAAGGCCGGCGGGACCGCCCTGCACGGTAAATCCTGTCGGTATCTGTCTCAGCGTGACCGCATCCGAAAGCGGCTCGACCACGACGCCCTGTATCGTCGGACGCAGAATGAATTCGGTGCTCCGCCGGTTGACCACCAGCCCCTGGCCGGAGCGGTGCTGGGTTCCCACCAGGAGCGTGGCCCCGGTATCGGGGTCGGCAAGGCTGACGACGTTGCCGGATTGCTCCGCCGTCAGATTGAGTTGCCCGTCTGTCGCGGATACGGCGATGGGTTGCTGTTTCGGTTCAGTCGTCAGGGCCGCTACGCGCCAGCCGCGTGGCATTTGCGTCAGGGCCATCGACTGATTGGGCGGCAGCGGCACACGTAGCAATGTGCCGTTCGCCAGAAGCCGCACCGTCGCCGTGCGGAAAACCGGGTCGTTTCGTAGCTGGCTCATGTCCACCGGACGCAACTCGTCGAACACGACGTAGTCACTGTCTCCGCTGTGGAAAGCCGCGGCGGCGGTCGTGCCATCGAATGGCACCAGGAAGGCCGATCCGTCCATGTCTTTCGGGAGTCTGATCCGCCGGGCCAGAAGGCCAAGCGGGCCGGCGTTTTCCGGCATGACGTCGCGTCCGGGCGGCGTCTGCTGGGTTTCGATGATCACGCCCGCCCCGGGAGCGGATGCGGCGGGCGGCGGCAGCGGCTTCGCCTCCACCGGAACCTGCGCCGCCGGGGTCGGGTTGTGTGGCGAATCGCCGGGCGGTACCGCCGCGGGTGGCGATTGCGCTGTCGCCGCCGTTGCCGGCGCGGAGGGGGCGGCCGGCGGCCGGTTGTCCTGTTCCGGTGCCGATATCATCGCTGGAGATGGATGGGCGTGCGAGGTTTCTGTCCGTCGGGTTTTCAGGGGCGGTGGCGCGTCATCTGGTGCATCCAGCACGTCGAGGACGATGCGGCCCCCCAGCCGCATACGGTGCAGTCTGGTGCCTTGAACCAGCGTCAGATCGGCGGTCGCCCCATCGGTGGTGATCGTGATGACGTTGTGCGGCGGGGCCGGCGGATTGCCTAGCATCACATCGCCATCAAAATGGATTTTCACATGGTCGCCGTCTTGCGTCAGATGGTAGACGGCCTTGCGATCCGTATCAATTACGATCCGTCCGAAGCCGGGATGGTTGCCGGAACGAACGGCGGTGCGCGCGCTCGGCGGATCCGGCGTCGCGGCAAAAACCGAACCGGCCAGCGTGACGATGATCGCACCGGCCAGGAGCGCGAACGGGCGGATCATCAGAAATCGGCCAGCAACTTGTCGATATCCGACTGATCCATGGCATGGGCCGGAAGCTGCGGGCCGTTCAACAGGTCGGCGTCAGTGGTGACATGATCCGCGGCGACCCGAGCCTCCGCGGCGGTCTTGCCGAAAGTGCTGACGATGTGGGCGACTTTGCCTTCGATCGTCTTCAGCGTGGTCACCACCTTGGTAATCCGCTGCCCGGTAATGTCCTGAAAGCTGCAGGCTTCGTAGATCTTCGTCGTCGCCGCCTGTAGTTTCGCCGCCGCATCACCGCTGACGGTCGCCGATACCTCATCCAGCATCTCACAGCTTTCAAGGATGGCGTCCGTCGCATGCGCGGTGTGCTCGACGATCGCATCCAGTTCGTCCGTGGCGAACGGGATATCATGGTCGGTGATGTCGTCCACGCGCAGCGCGGCGATCTCCGACTTGGTGTTGGCGATCATCTGTCCCAGTTCCTCGACTTCGCGCAGAAGAGAGGATTCCTTGGCGGTCAGGTCGTCGCTTATGGTGGTCAGCACGGCACGCACTACCTCCGTGATCATTCCCGGTTCGATCTGGGGCTGCTGGCTCCGGATCGCCGCGAGTTTCTGTTTCAGGGCTTCAATGCCGATCAGGTGCGGATCATTCGGGACATCAAGCATGACCAAGCACTTTTTCGATCTTGTCCTTGAGCGTCTCGGCGTTGAACGGCTTGACAATGTAGTTCGACACACCGGCCGCCTTGGCCGCGATCACGTTTTCCGTCTTGCTCTCGGCCGTGATCATGATGAACGGCGTGCTTTTCAGCCGATTGTCGGCGCGCACTTCCTGCAGAAGCTGCAAGCCGGTCATTGGCGCCATGTTCCAGTCGCTGATCACCAGGCCGAAATTGCCGCCGCGCAACTTGGACAACGCGTCGGCACCGTCGGAGGCTTCCTCGACGTTGTTGAACTCGATCTGCTTCAGCAGGTTGCGGATGATCCGCAACATTGTTTTGTAATCGTCCACGATTAGAACATTCATGGACTTGTCGATCGGCATGTTACACTCTCCTTTGCATCTGAAATTACCCGCCGGCACGATTGCCGTTTGGTCCCGCGACCGGTGCCCCCGAGACATTCCGGCCGGTTCGCATCCGCGCCAGTTGATCTGTCACTTCGCGTGCCTTGTCGGTGTTCATTGCCGCCATGACCAAGGCGGCCTTGGCGTCTTTCATCCGGTCCATCAATTGCAGCAGGACCGGCATCGACAAGTCGTTGAAGATCGTCGCGGCATCCTTGGGCTTCATGACCTCGTACAGCTTGACGAGGCCTTGCCAGCCGGCTTCTTCTTTCTGTTGCTGCGCGGCGTCCAGGTATTCAAGTTTCTTCTGCAGCGCCTGCAACTGCTCCAGCCGCGCGGACAGTTTCTGTTCGGCCGCGACCAGCATGGATTCGCGCGTCTTCAGCGCCACCGCTCTCGCGTCCAATTCCTGCCGGCGTTGGCGGAGGTCTTGCAGCAGGGACCGCTCACTGTCGCTCATCGGCGGGGGGGCGGCTGGGGGCGAGGCCGGCGCCGCCGGGGCAGGCGGCTTCTGCTGCGCTGCCGCCGGCTTGGCTGGTTCCCGGGTCTGATCGGAACTCGCGGCGTTCGCGACGGTGACCATCGCGCCGCCTGACGTCACGTCGTTGGTCACCACTGCCTGCACCAGGACGACGCACTTCAGTACCAGCAACGCGGCCAAAGTGGCGATCGTGGCCGGCAGCAGTCGGGGCGCGGGAATTTTCAGCATCAGCGGGCCAGCCGCAACGCGTGCAGCAGGTTCTTCTCGACCTGGCTGGGGCCTTTGGGTTCTTCGGAATTCGCCATGCCGGCCGAGCGCTCCCGCGCCAGCGGCCGAGCCGCTCGGACCAGGGTATCGAGCCGGTCGGCGACCCGTTCGCCGCGCTCCGTCAAGTATGACAGGTCGTCCTTCAGGGCGATGGATTTCGTCAGCTGGTTCTCAATCTGACGGCCGGCGCCATCCGCAGCGGCGCGCAGACGCTGGATGCCGCTTTCCGCATGGTGGGTGCTGGCGTTGAAGCCCACCACCAATGACTCGAGTGAGGACCGATCGCGCTTCAACACGCCCAGCGCACGTTCCAGCCTGATGGCTTGAAACAGGGTCGCTGCCAGCAGCACGACGAGAACGATTTCGAGGGCCCACTCCATGGCGTCCACCGTACCGGTCAAATATTAACAAATGATTTAGCGAATTCTAAAAACGATCGGACGCCGGCGTCCGTATGAGTTCGCGTTCGATCTTGACCGCGACGTTGTTATTCTTCTGTCCCATCCGACCCTCGAACAGCGCCACTGGACCACATCTTACCGATACGGCGCCTCCGGGTGCGGTATTGAGCAAAAGCTGTTGACCGGGCTTCAGGGAAATGACATCGGACAAGCGCATGATCTGCTCGTCGAGGACGACCGATAACTCCACGTCCGTGTGCCAGAGCTGCTCCGCCAGGTGGGTTTCCCAGATCGAATCGCGGCCGAACTTCTCACCCATGAATTGTTGCAGCAGCAACTCGCGCACCGGCTCCAGCGTGGCGTAAGGCAGCAGCAGTTCGACGCGTCCGCCGCGATCCTCCATGTCGATGCGCAGGCGGGCGAGAATTGCGGCGTTCGACAAGCGGCTGATGGTGGCGAAGCGCGGATTGACCTCCAGCCGTTCGAACCGGAACGTCACCGGACACAGTGGATCGAAGCTGGTGGACAGATCAGCCAGCACCACCTGGATCAGCCGTTCGACCAGGGTGCGTTCGATGGTGGTGTAGGGCCGGCCTTCGATGCGCATTGCCGCTGTGCCGCGCCGTCCACCCAGCAGCACGTCCACGATCGAGTATATCATCGCGGAATCGATCACCATCAGGCCCTGGTTGTCCCATTCTTCCGCTTTGAAAACCGCCAGCATCGCCGGCAGCGGGATTGAGTTCAGGTAGTCGCCGAACCGCAGCGACAAGATGTTGTCGATGCCGACTTCAACGTTGTCGGAGGTGAAATTGCGCAGGCTGGTGGACATGATGCGGACCAGCCGATCGAAGACGATCTCCAGCATCGGCAGACGCTCGTATGACACGAGGCCGGAACTGATGATCTTCTGCATGCCCGTGCGGGCTTCGCCGGAAGATGGCCCTTCGTCGAAACCCAGCAGGTTGTCGATTTCCGCCTGGTTGAGCACTCTCGCCGCCTGGACGCCGTCCACCGGTTGATCGGCGTCGGTTTCGGCGCCCCAAGCCGCCGCGAGGTCCTCTTCCGATTGCTCTTCGCTGCCGCTCATTGGACCAGCATTTGCGTGAAAAGCACATCGCTGACCTTTGCCGGGGCCGCCGCGGTCGCGGCGCGCACCAGCAATTCCTCCCGCAAACGATATGTTCCAGCCGACCCGCGCAGTTCCTCGGGCCGCATTTCGCGCAGGTAGGTCTGCATCAGATCGACCACGCGGGGCAACGCGGCCTTCACCTTATCCACGTCCCCGGGATTCGGAACTTCAATACGCGCCGTCAGCTTTATATAGCTCGGCTTGCGCAAGTTGCTGTTCAGGTTCGCCACCATTTCAGGCAAATCGACGTAGCTGGGCGGAACGGGTTTGGCAGCCTCTGTTATCTGTCCCGCATGCTTGTCCATGCCGAGTGCATGGGGCAGGATTCCGGTGAACCAAAGCCCGGCTCCTGCGAGCAACAGGACCATCACCGGCGCGCCAAAGAGGATCAACTTGCGCTTGCCGCCTTTCACGGCTGGTTTTTCGGCCGCTTCGTCGGGCTTGGGTTCGGGGGGAGAAGAACTCATGGCCCGCAGGGTGACAGAGAACGGTTAACGAAAGGTTGACGAGACGGCGTAGCAGAAGCTGCCGACCGGCAGGTTTTGCCGGGTCAGTAGTCATTGTCCATCCAATATATTTGTTATTATTTTCAGATATTTAATTCCAATTCTTCGATATTTGCAGACATGGCACAGGGCTTGCTGCTGATCCCCCGGACTGATCCCCCCGGACTGATCGGACGACGCCTTATGGACATCACAACGTCACTCGCCGCATCCCGGCTGGTCGCGCAGCAGCGGGCGATGGACATCACCGCGAACAATATCGCCAACGCCAACACGCCGGGCTATCGGACGGAGCGTGTACAATTCAGCGACTGGATCGACCAGCAGCCGAATACGGCCTCGCCCCCGGGGGGGCATACCATAACCTATACCCAGGACCGGGCGACATACCGGGAAACGCAGCCGGGGACGCTGACGCATACCGGCAATCCGTTCGATCTAGCACTGGCCGGAGACGGGTATTTTACGGTCAACACCAAGAATGGCCCGCGGTTGACGCGCGATGGTCGGTTTACCCCGATGCCCGACGGTACGCTGGCCGACGGCAACGGCAATCCCGTGCTGGACACGACCGGCAAGCCGATCGTGATCGCGCCTACCGATACCCAAATCAGCGTCGCAAGCGATGGGTCCATCTCCTCCGAAAACGGCTTGGTCGGCAAGATCGGCATCGTTCGGCCAACCGACCCGATGAAGCTGCAGGCCGAGGGGGCGACCAATTTCGTATCGAATACACCGACCACGCCAGTCATTGCGCCGGGAATCGTCCAAGGCGCGGTCGAGGGGTCCAACGTGCAGCCTGTGCTGGAGGTGACGCGGATGATGGACGATGTCCGTCAGTTCCAGTTCGTGACGCAGCTTGTGCAGGCCGAGGGGGACCGCCAGCAGCAGACTATCGACAAACTTCTGCCCACCGGGTCGGGTTCATAACGCAACCCCGCCAGGGTCGGTCGGGGACAGTGACAAAACGCCACAGGAGACTATCAGATGCGCGCGCTCGATATCGCCGGCACCGGAATGCAGGCGCAACAGACCAACGTCGAAGTCATTTCCAACAATATGGCGAACATGACCACGACCGGGTATAAGCGCCGACGGGCCGAGTTCCAGGATCTGATCTACCAGAACCTGCGGCGTGTCGGGTCCAACAGCTCCGACGCCGGCACGGTCGTACCTTCGGGCGCGCAGGTGGGTCTCGGCGTCAAGACAGCCGCGATTTATCCGATCAATGAACAGGGCAACCTGCAGCAGACGTCGAACCCATTGGACCTGGCGATTCAGGGGAACGGCTATTTCCAGATCACGACACCGGATGGCGGGACCGCCTACACTCGGGATGGGACATTCGCCTTATCGCCAGACGGAACGATCGTCACCGCCGATGGTTATACCGTGCAGCCGGGATTGCAGATTCCCACCGCCGCGACCGGGGTGACGATCAACACCTCCGGCCAGGTTCAGGTCACGCTGGCGAACCAAACCGCGCCGCAGACCATAGGCCAGTTGCAACTCGCGACCTTCCCGAACGCGGCAGGCCTGGACGCACAGGGGGGCAATCTTCTGGTGCAGACCGCCGCATCAGGCGCGCCGGTCAGCGCCAATCCCGGGACCGCCGGATTTGGTTCGGTCGAACAGGGGTTTATCGAAACCTCCAACGTCAATGTGGTAACCGAAATCACCAACCTGATCACAGCCCAGCGGGCCTACGAGATGAACAGCAAGGTGATCACGTCCAGCGATGAGATGATGTCCACGCTGACCAATCTGAGATAGGTCGATGCGTATCCTGGTTTTCCTGCTTGCCGTGCTCGTCGCCGCGCCTGTCCAAGCGGCGGCCTTGCGAAACCTGACGACCTTGCACGGGTCGACCGTGTATTTGAAGGACCTGTTCGACAATGCCGGTGTGAATGCCGACCGCGCGCTCGGTCCTGGTCCCGGTCCGGGCGGGCGGATCATCGTCGGTGCAGCGCAACTGAACGCCATCGCACGGGAGTACGATGTCGCGTGGCGATCCACCTCGCGTACCGACCGTTCGGTGCTGGAATGGCCTGGCCGCCCGCTCCGGAAAGACGAAGCGACCGACGCCGTCCGAACCGCCGTCGCGGCCGGGGATCCCGCCGACGACATGGACATTGATCTGGCCGGATTCACACCACCAATCGTCCCATTGAACGCCGCCATCGTTTCGACGGTGTCTCAGCTCGACTACGACCGCGGCACAGGACGGTTCGCGGCCGTGCTGACGGTCACCGGACCGGGGATAAACCCCATCGAAACCACACTCAGCGGCGTGGTCGAACAGATGATGGAGGCGCCGGTCGCCTCGACCCGACTGTTACCGCAGACGGTCCTGCGGCGGGATGATGTTCACGTCGCCCGGGTACGGGTGGCTTCCGTGCAGAACAAGATCGCCCAGTCGGTCGATCAGATCGTCGGCATGCAACTGCGCCGGCCCGTAGCCGCCGGGCAACCGCTGCTGCTGACCGACCTGACGCGGCCGCCCCTGGTGCAGCGTGGATCAACGGTCCAGATCGAGCTGTCGTCGGCCGGACTGACGATCACCGGCCAAGTCATTGCCCTCGATACGGGCGCTGATGGCGACAGAATTCGGGTGCGGAACACCACATCGCACGCCTACCTGTTCGCCCAGGTTGTTGGACCCGGGGAGGTGCGCGTAACACCAGACGCACCGCCGGCGTTGTTGACGGCGCCACCCCCTCTCTTCGAACCGAAGCTGGCGGCGCAATGAACTGTTGAATGAGCGGCCACCCCGATCAAAGGACCGGAGCGGCCGGAGGCCTACTTCGCCGACGCTGGTGCGGCTGCTTTCATTTTGGCTTTCCTTGCATGCGAGCCAACGATCTGGCCCCGGATCTCGCCGCCCGGATTGGCGGCTGTATGGACGTTCACATACAGCTTCGATGACGCCAGGGCCTTCGCCTGATCGTCGGTCAGCGTGACGGAACCGGTGACCGGGCTGGTCGGGTTCTTGTCGCCCAGCGGCGCTACCACGCCGGCGCTTTCCTTGCGCGTCGCCGGCCCATGGATGTGCGCGGCTGTGGCCGGGCCGGTAAGGCCGCTGAAGGTCAGGGTATAGTTGAAAGCCTTCGACTGCGTATCGAAGGTGGCATCCAGGCTGCCGGTGCCCTTGCTGGTGGTCTTGGGCACTTCGCTGCGGCCGTTCAGCCGAGCGGAATAGTGGACCGTAGCAGCGGAGGCCGCTGTGACGAACGCCGCCGAAAGGGCGGTGGCCAGAAGAACTCTACGAAACATTTATGATCCCCGTGAGAAGGTAACGGCCGATGACTGGCCAGGACAATGGCGGCTTGTCGTCCGCCGCCACTGGGGCCACCGTATTCCATGAAAAGAAGGATGCCGCCATGCCCCCTGGGCCCCCGCCTGTCGGACCCGAAGTCGATACGACCCCGCGCCCATTGCCCGCTCGGATCGCGATTCGCGGCCAGTATGTGACCCTGGAGCCACTGCATCGCCGCCACGCCGCGGAACTCTGGCAGGCAGCTCAGGGCGCCGGCGACAGTTGGGCCTATCTCGGCTCCGGCCCGTTCGCCTCCGCCGAGGCGATGGCGCGGCAGGTCATGGACATGGCAGCGACGCATGACCCGATGCTATGGGCGGTGCGGCCGGTCAGCACCGGGGTCGTGTCCGGCTGGCTGGCACTGTTGGATATTCAGCCCAAAAACGCGGCGATCGAGTTGGGCAATGTCTGGTTCGGCCCTCGCATGCAGCGCACCCGGGCGGCCACCGAGGCGATTTTCCTGATGCTGAAGCTGGCGGCGGACGACCTCGGCTACCGGCGCCTGGTATGGAAATGCAACGCCATGAACGCGCCATCCAAGCGCGCGGCGGAACGCCTGGGATTCACCTACGAGGGCCGGCACCGGATGCACACGGTGGTGAAAGGCAGGCAGCGCGACACCGACTGGTACAGCATTGTCGGCGATGAGTGGCCGCCCTGCCGCGATGCGCTGCTGGCATGGCTGGACCCCGCAAACTTCGCCGCCGACGGCACCGCGCTGCATGGGCTGGCCGACCTGCGGGCCCGTCTCGCATGAGTGAAACCAGTCTGTTGCCATGGCGCCGGCCTCGCCTGAACGTGATCGTCCTGCACGGCATGATCGCCGCTCGTGCCGGGATGCTGAATGCCGACTCCGCCCGCCCGCTCATCGAAAAAGCGTTCGGTTCCGCACGCCGGCGGCCGGTGATCCTCGACATCGAAAGCCCGGGCGGATCGCCGGTGCAATCCGACCTTATCGCCACGATGATCCGCACCCATGCGGACCGCGCCGGAGTCCGCGTCCACGCGGTGATTCGGGAGGTTGGGGCCTCCGGCGGCTACTGGCTGGCCTGCGCGGCGGATGAAATCCATGCCAACCCCATGAGTATCGTCGGGTCCATTGGCGTCGTCGGCGGCGGTTTCGGTTTCCCCGATCTGCTCGGCCGCCTGGGCATCGAGCGCCGCATCTACACCGCCGGCACCAACAAGGCGCGGCTGGACCCATTTAGTCCCGAGAAGCCTGAAGACGTGGCGTTCGCCAAGGACCTGATGGACAAACTTCACGTCCGCTTCAAGGACTGGGTGCGGACCCGACGCGGGGGGCGGCTTAAGGCCCCTGATGGCGCGCTGTTCGACGGCGGCTACATGCTGGGTGAGCAGGCGCTGGCGTCCGGCTTGATCGACGGGTTCGCCACCGTGGACGAATTGGTGCATCAGCTTGGCGGCGACCGGGCGCGTTCACGCAGGATCGCACCGAAACGCTCGCGTCTGGCCCTTCGCCTGCCGCGGCTGGCCGTGGACACACTGCTGGATGCTTTGGAAGACAGGGTTTCGCGAATCACCCTGCGATAACAAGACTGGGGAGGAAACCATCATGAAGGCAGCTGTCTTCCGCAAGGGATCGATCGTCGTCGACACGCTGCCCGATCCCCAACCGGCCGAGGGTCAGGTGCTGGTGCGGACCCTCGCCTGCGGCATCTGCGGCTCCGACCTGCATGCGGCCAAGCACACGCATCAGTTCGTCGATCTGGCGACCCGCGCCGGCAATCGCTGGTCGATGGATGCCGATCGGGACGTGGTCTTCGGCCACGAATTCTGCTGTGAAGTGGTGGAATACGGACCGCGCACGGCGGCCCGCCTGTCCCCCGGCACGCTGGTCTGCTCGATGCCGCTGACCCTGGCAGGTGAGACGGTGCAAGGTATCGGCTATTCCAACGATATTGCCGGCGGTTTCGCGCAGTACATGCCGCTGGCCGATCGGATGCTGCTGGCGGTGCCGAACGGGCTGCCGGCGGATCGCGCCGCCCTGACCGAACCGATCGCGGTGGGCTGGCACGCCGTGCAGCACGCCCGCTTGGCACCGGAGGACGTGCCACTGGTGGTCGGTTGCGGCCCGGTCGGCCTGTCCGTCATCGCCGGCCTTGTCCTGAAAAATATCCACCCGATCATCGCCGCCGATTTTTCCCCCGCGCGCCGTGCGCTGGCGCTGAAAATGGGGGCGGATATCGTGATCGACCCGGCGGAGACCTCCCCGTACGACACATGGCGGCAAACCGCGACACCACCGGGCTATGACGACAGCCGCTACGCCCAACTGTTCGGCCTTGGCCCAAAGCTGCGGCCGGCCGTGATCTTCGAATGCGTCGGCATCCCCGGCGTGATCCAGCAGGTTATGGAGGGCGCGCCAGCCTCCGCCCGTATCGTCGTGGTCGGCGTCTGCATGCAGACTGACCGGATTGAGCCGTTCTTCGGCATCGTCAAGCAACTGAACGTCCAGTTCGTGCTGGCCTACACCGCGCAGGAATTCGCCGAGAGCCTGCACCACATCGCCGAGGGCAACATCGACGTCGCCCCCCTGGTCACCGGCACCGTCGGACTGGCCGGCGTCAGCGACGCGTTCGCCACGCTGGCGAACCCGGAGCAGCATGCCAAGGTCATCGTCGATCCCTGGGCATGAGCCAGGGAGGGCACTCGAAGACCGGCGGCTTCCAACCCGGATGCAAAAAAAACATGGCAAATCGCAACGTCCTGTGGATCATGTGTGACCAGCTCCGGTTCGATTACCTGAGCTGCTACGGCCATCCGCATCTGCACACGCCCAACATCGACGCATTGGCCGCGCGCGGGGTGCGCTTTACCAACGCGTACGTGCAGTCGCCCGTCTGCGGCCCGTCCCGCATGAGTTCCTACACCGGCCGCTACATGCGTAGTCACGGCGCCAACTGGAACCGTTTCCCGCTGCGTGTCGGCGAACCGACCCTTGGCGACCATCTGGCCGAACTCGGCGTGCGCAACGTCCTTGTCGGCAAGACCCACATGCAAGCCGACCTCGAGGGCATGCGCCGGCTCGGGATCGACCCTGCTTCATCGCTTGGGGTGCAGATCGCCGAATGCGGTTTCGAGCCCTACGAACGCGACGACGGCCTGAACCCCGACCCCGCACCGCGCGTGCCCTACGACGACTATCTGCGCGCGCAGGGCTTCGACGCCACCAACCCGTGGGAGCAATGGGCGAACTCGGCCGAGGCACCCGATGGCACGCTGTTGAGTGGCTGGTTGCTGGAACACGCCGACAAACCCGCGCGCATTCCAGAGGAACATTCCGAAACCCCCTACATGACACGTCGGGCGATGCGTTTCATCGAGGAGGCGGCTGTGGACGGCCGCCCCTGGTGCCTGCATCTTTCCTACATCAAGCCGCACTGGCCGTACATCGTGCCCGCCCCGTATCATGAGATGTATGGACCGTCCGACATCATCCCGCCGATCCGGTCAGAGAACGAAAAGCGCGACCCACACCCCGTCTACGGCGCCTTCATGGCCGCCAGGGTGTCGCAAACATTCTCTCGCGACGAGGTTCGGCAGCGAGTGATCCCGGCTTACATGGGCCTGATCAAGCAGATTGACGATCAGATCGGCGTGCTGACCCGCTTTCTGGCCGATCGCGGCCTGCTGGACACCACCATGATCGCATTCACCTCCGATCACGGCGACTACCTCGGCGACCATTGGCTGGGTGAGAAGGATTTGTTTCACGATTGCTCTGCCAAGGTGCCGCTGATCGTTGTCGATCCGTCACCGGCGGCGGACGCCACGCGCGGCACCGCCAGCAACGCGCTGGTGGAGGCGATCGACTTGGTACCCAGTTTCATCCGATACTTCGGCGGCGAGCCGAAGTCGCACGTCGTGGAGGGCCGGGTATTACAACCGCTGCTGCACGGACAACCGCTGCCGGACTGGCGTCACCACGTCTTTTCCGAATATGATTACGGAACAATGCCGGCCCGCCGGACGCTGGGCACGCCGGTGGATGCGTCCCGGCTGTTCATGGTGTTCGATGGCCGCTGGAAATATATCCACGCCGTCGGTTTTCGCTCGATGCTGTATGATCTGGACACCGATCCGAACGAACTGCACGACCGGGGAACCGATCCCGCCTGCGCTGATGTGTGCGTTCGGCTGAAGGATGCGCTGCTGGCGTGGTCGTTGCGCGATCATAATCGGATCACCACGCCAGATGCGCGGATCGCCGCCTACAGCGAGGCCTCACAGTTGCAGTCCGGGATTGTCATCGGTTTCTGGGACCAGGCGGCGCTGCACGAAGCTACCCCATCACCACCTGGATCGGTCCCGGAGCGTCGCTGACCCATAGCGGGGCCTGGCCTGCGCTGTCGCCGTCTGTCTGGGCCGGCGCCGCCTCGTTCTGCAGGAAATCCACCCGCCGAGCCCGGATGTGCCGCACGCCCGGCGCCCGGCCGAGCAGGTTCAGCGGCAGCGCGGCGCCATACATCATGGCGGCGCCCGGACCAGACCGGTCGAACAGCACGACCGAGAACCCCGGATCACTCGGTACCGCCTCCGCGGCCAGGCGGAAACTGCCGCCATACAGCGTGCCCTTGCTGACAATGACGCTCGCCGCCTCGGTTTCCACGTTGTCGATACGCATCCGGATCGCCGGAAATTTGTAACGGGCGAGTTCCCGTACCGACTGCATCACGTAAGCACCCTTGCCGAATACTTTCTTCAGCGGGAAGGGCAGGTTATGCACCACGTGCGCATCGAAACCGACGCCAAGCATTTGCACGAACAGCCTGGCGCCGTCGGGTCCGTTCGCCTGCCCTGGCCACAGCGTGCAGGTACGTCCGAACGCCAGGGCCGCGGCGACAGACCGAGGAGCGAACGGCAGCCCCAATTCATGCGCCAATACATTGGCGGTCCCCAGCGGAATAACCCCCAAGCGGGCGGTGGAGCCCATCAATCCGTTGGCAACTTCGGCGATGGTGCCGTCGCCGCCGGCCGCGACGACCATGGCCTCACCGCGCCCCGCGGCTTCGCGCGCCAATGCCTCGGCGTGTCCGGCACAGTGCGTCTCCGCGAGATCAAGCCTGACCCCATTGGCAACCAGCACATCAAGCACGCGCCACAGCAGATGGGCGCGCCGGCGTCCGGCAACAGGATTGAAGACAATGACCATCAGCGAATCGAAACCTGCCTCGGCGGTAAATAGTACTGGGTGCCATCATCCAATGTCATTTCCGTGACAGTTCAATGACCATCAGGATATCTTTGGAAAATTCCAGACAAACCGCTTACGTCATCGAATCTTAACGTCTTTGGCGCGGGAAGCACAGTATCTGCTGCGCTATGACTGCAAGACAAAAAAGTGATTCCCCTGAATGAACGCTATGTCCCATATCGGCGCCCCCACCGACTACCGGACCATCTTCATTTCTGACGCGCACCTTGGCACGCGTGGCTGCCGGAGCGAATTCCTGGCGGATTTCCTGAAGAAATCAAAATGCCACCATCTGTTCCTGGTGGGCGACATCATCGACGGCTGGCGGCTGCGGAAATCCTGGTACTGGGATGAAAGCCACGACGATGTGCTGAAGCAGATCGTCCGCCACGCCCGCGCCGGCGCCGATGTCACCTACATTCCCGGCAACCACGATGAGATGTTCCGCAACTGGCTGCCGATCGGCCTGGAGATATGCGGCATCAAGATGCGCCGTGAGTCGGAACACACCACCGCCGACGGCAAGCGCCTGCTGGTGATGCACGGCGACGAATTCGACAGCGTGGTGCGCTATGCCAGGTTTCTCGCGCTGCTGGGCGACTGGGCCTACACCGTCGCGCTGGTCGCCAATCGCTGGTTCAACGCCATACGCCGCCGCTTGGGCTACCCGTACTGGTCGCTGTCCGCCTGGTTGAAGCGGCAGGTGAAGGAAGCGGTCAAGGCGATCGACCGGTTTGAGACTGCGTTGGCCTCCGAGGCCCGTCGCCGGGGCTTCGATGGCGTGGTTTGCGGCCACATCCACCATGCCGAGATCCGGGACGTGCAGGGCGTACTGTACCTCAACGACGGTGATTGGGTGGAAAGTTGCACGGCACTGGTGGAACATCACGATGGCCGTCTGGAACTGATCGATTGGGCGGAATTGAACCGTCTGTCGTTCTTTGCGCCGCGCCAAAGCCGGGTGCCGGAAGCTGCCTGATACCATTCCCCTCGCGGACATAACGGACATGCTGCCGCCAGCCCCGTCCCATCGCATCCTGATCGTGACGGATGCGTGGAAGCCCCAGGTCAACGGTGTCGTGCGCACACTGACGACGGTGGTGCACGAACTTCAGGCCATGGGTCACATCGTCGATGTGATCGGGCCAGACCGGTTCCGCACGCTGCCATGCCCAACCTATCCTGACATCGCGCTGTCGATGATGCCGCGCCGGCGGTTGATCCGTATGATCGAGGCCTTCAACCCCGACGCGCTGCACATCGCCACAGAAGGGCCGCTTGGTCTCGCCGCGCGAAGCTGGGCGAAGCGCACCGGATTTGCCTTCACCACGGCCTTTCACACTCGGTTCGCCGAATACGTGAAGGCCAGGACTGGCCTTCCGGTGCGGCCGATCTACGCCTGGATGCGGCGGTTCCACGCAGCCGGCCAAGGCACGATGGTCGCCACGCAATCGTTGCGGGATGAACTATCCGCACGCGGATTCCGGAACATCAGATCCTGGTCGCGAGGGGTCGATCTGGATCTGTTCAAACCGTACCCACGAGATGAGTTCGCCCATTTGCCGGGACCGATCTTCATCTATGTCGGCCGGGTGGCGGTGGAGAAGAACATCAGCACCTTTCTCGACCTGGATTTGCCTGGCTCGAAAGTGGTCGTGGGCGGCGGTCCGCAACTGGCGTCGCTGCAACGGGATTATCCGAAGGTGACATTCACCGGCCCGCGCTATGGCGAAGCGTTGGCACGGGCCTATTCGGGCGCGGATGTGTTCGTGTTCCCCAGCAGGACCGATACGTTTGGCCTGGTAATCCTGGAGGCGCTGGCCTGCGGCACCCCGGTGGCCGCGTTCCCGGTGACCGGACCGAAAGACGTGCTGACCCACGCCGTCGGGAAAATCGGTTCGGTCAGTGAAGACCTTCGGGTGGCCGCGCTGGATGCGCTGACCGCGGATCGGTCGGCCTGCCGGACGCACGCCGAACGCTATTCGTGGCGTGCCTGCGCCGAAATATTCCTGTCGCATCTGGTGCCCCTGACCGGGACCCGGTAGGCCGCCTTTGCCGTTGATCGGAGGGACGGACGGCTTTCGCTCCTGTTCCGATCCGGGCATGCGACAGATCGGAACAACCGCGACGGACATGTGCCGTCCGGCCGGTTGGCCGGGCGGGATTAGAATTCCCTTGACCCGTAATCGCCGAACCACGCGTCAAGCCTCTTGCCGTCCACAAAATGTCCAATTATGCTGACGCACAAATGCGAATCATTCGCAAATAAGGAGCGCGTCCCGCAATGGCGCAAGAAAGCCTGATTGCCCGCCGCTGCGAACGTGCCGTGGTCACCGCCTACAGCGAATTGCGTCAGGTCGGGTCGGACGACATGTCGGCATTCCAGGCCTGCACCGCACTCTACCGGATCCATCACCCAGAGGCTTCGATCAACGAAGCCCGTCGTCTGGTCGCCGAGTGGATCGATCATCATCTGGTCCGCAAGGCGACCGGCCCGACCGACGGCTGCCCCTGCGATTGATCCGTAGTGTGATCGCCGAAGGCCGGAAGGCGTTAGCCATAAAAATGTGCTGTTCGGCCGGGCAGGGGTCATGCCCCACGCAGCCGCGGCACCGCGACCGGCCGGAAATCCCACGCATCCACGCCGACATCTGTCTGCCGAGGCAGCGGTTTCAGTCGCCCATGACTGTGCCCATGCAGGTTCAGCGCGCCTTTCGCCATGCCGTTCCAGGTTCGGAAGGCGTAATGGCATAGCACCAGCCGGCGCCCCTCAAGGGTGACCTCGGCATAGGCCTGGACGCTGGACCAATCCGGCAGCGCGACGATCGCCGGCGGATCGTTGTTGCCGGTGACCAGGTGTTTGCGTCCATTCAACCGCCGCAGCAGCTCGGCCGCCGCCTCCGCGCCGGTCCGCAGGGCGAAATCGCCCAAATGCCAGACGTCGTCGGCCGGCCCAACCGTCTCATTCCAGCGCACGATCATCGCCGCATCCATCTCGGCGACCGAGGCGAACGGCCGGCGATACAGCGACAGTGCGCCGGCATGACCAAAATGCGTGTCGGCGGTAAACCAGACGGCCATCAGCAGCACCTCATGCATGGCGGCTATATCATCACGGCAGATAGGATTCGCCGAGTTGCAACGGAAGCCCACCTGTTCCCCACCGAACGCCAGCCTTCGCGTCTGGTCATGGTCATGTCAGTCCTGTTTACTGGTATCGATAGGATCGGGGGGCAAGTCGTCAATGTTGAAACGGATCAAATCCGCCGCGGTGATCGTGACACTGCTGTCCGCCACGGCCGGGGCCCAACCGGCCCCCACACCGGCGCCCGCCCCCGCCCCGACAGCCACATCTGCAGCAGCCCCGGCCTGGACCGTGCCCGACCCGGACAAGCTGCCCAACGACGCGTTCGGCCGCACCGTGCGAGAAGGCCGCGATCTGATTGTGAAGACCTCATCCCTGATCGGCCCCGACGCGTCCGACCCGGCCAAGCACTACAGCGGCAATGGACTCGACTGCCAGTCCTGCCACCTGAATGCCGGAACCCAGCAGTTCGGCCTGCCCCTGGCCGGCATCTGGGGCGTGTTCCCCGTCTACATCGCCCGCGAAAACAACGTCCGCACGCTGGAGGAACGCATCAACGGCTGTATGGAGCGCAGCATGAACGGCAAGGCGCTGCCCCTGGACAGCCCCGAGATGAAAGCCATGCTCACCTATATTCGCTTCATCAGTGGTGCGGAAAAAACCGGCCAGTCGCTGATCGGACGCGGCGCCCCACCACTGAAGCTACAGGACAAAGCCGGCGACCCGGTGCATGGTCAGCAGGTCTTCACCGCCACCTGCGCCGTTTGCCACGGCGCCAACGGCCAAGGCCAGCGCCTTGACCCGGAGGAGGCAAAGCAGACCGGCCGCCGCTATCGCTTCCCACCGCTCTGGGGATCGGACAGCTTCAATGACGGCGCCGGCATGGCGCGCGGCATCTCCGCCGCCCAGTTCGTCCATGCCAACATGCCGTACGGTACCACGTTCGAGCAGCCCGTGCTGTCGGCGTCCGACGCGTTCGACGTTGTCGCCTACATCAGCGGCCAGCCGCGCCCGCACAAAGCCGACCTGCAAGCGGATTTCCCCGATCGCGCCCGCAAGCCCGTGGACGCCTCGTACCCACCGTTTGTCGGCCCGTTCCCGCCGGACCAGCATCGCCTGGGCCCCTGGCCGCCGATCCAGGGCTGGATGAAAGCCAACGGCGCCGAGGCGCGCGCCACCCACTGACGTGCCAAAAGGAGCCGCATCCATGCTCACCCCACGCCGGCAAAGCCTGAAAACCCTCGGCATAGCCCTCGCCGCCGCCAGTACCGCCGCTATCAGTAACACCGCCGTCAGCACCGCCGCCGCCCCCGCCGACACGCTGGAGCCAGCGGGCGCGTCAACCTTGCAGGCGCTGACAAAACACCTCGCCGCGCTACCCCATCGCCGAGACTTCAAGACCGTGCCGATGATCCTGGACCACCGCGATCAATGGGACGCCGAAGCACTGGACGCCGTGTTCCACTACGCCGGCGGTCCCAAACAGGCTTGGAACAACACCGACCTGCACGGTCCCTGGCTGAACGTCATGCGCAATTCGATGAATTCAGAAATCTGGTCGTTCCGCCACCCCGATTTCCTCTGTGCCTCCGCCACCCACGGTCCCGCCCAATTGGCGCTGTATGACGATGCGATGTGGGACAAATACGGGCTGGCGAAGCTCGCCGGCGGTAATGTCACCCGCAACAGCTTCGTCGCTGCCCCGCCCGCCGTGGCCCACGATCCGAAAGACTACCAAAACCCCAAGGGCGCGTTTTCCGCCGCCGCCAACAGCATCCAGGCCCTGCAGCAGCGCGGCGCCGTCTTCCTCGCCTGCCACAACGCGGTCTGGGAACTGACCGCGCACTTGATCGCCACAAATAACAATCCCGACAAATTGACCAATGAGGCGATGTGCGCCGAATTCAGCAACCATCTGATCCCGGACGTCGTGCTGACCCCCGGCGCCGTCGGCACCCTGGCGGAGCTCGGCAGATCCGGCTTCTCGTACGCGCAATGAACAGGGTTATCCCCGCCGTCGCGCTGCTCGCCGGCCTGCTGTGCGGTGCCGCGGCCCCGCCCGGCACCCCCGCCGCCCGTCTGGAGGCCGCCGAGGCGCAGTTCCCGCCCTGGCAGAACGGCCAGAACAACGACGCCGCCGGCAAGGGCCTGGTGTTCACCGTGCCGCCGGTCGACGACATGGCAGACTTCCATGGCAGCGTGAACGACCCCGCCCTGGTGCTGTACGCATCCGGCAACTATTTCTTCGCCATGACCGGCCTGATAAAGGCCTTCGGTGACGCCTATCCAGCCTATCGCGGCCGGGTGTTCTACGAAACCCTGCCCCCAGGCCTGCTGCTGAAGCAGATGGCGGCCGGCGGCACCGTCACCTCCGGCAACCTGACCTTCACCGTGAAGCCGGACGTGATGATGGCGGAACAACGCGCCAGCCAGGAATGGGTAACGGACGGCCGCCTGGCCGCACCAGTGGTTTCATTCGCAACCAATGACCTGACCATCATGGTGCCCGCCGGCAATCCCGCCCACATCACCGGCCTCGCAGACCTGGCCCGCCCCGATCTGCCGGTGATCATGCCCAACCCCACCTTTGAGGGCGTCGCCAGGCAGATCCGCGCCTCCCTCGTCAAGGCCGGCGGAGAAACCCTGGCCAAAGAGGTCTACGACACCAAGGTCGCCGCCGGCACCACCGTGCTGACCCGCATCCACCACCGGCAGACTCCGCTGCTGCTGATGCAGGGCCTCGGTCAGGCCGGCGTGACCTGGCGGTCCGAGGCGATTTTCCAAGAGAAGCAAGGTCACCCTATCGCCAACGTGGACATCCCCGCCGACCAGAACGTCCGAGCGATCTATAGCGCGGCGATGGTGACCGGCGCGCCACACGCGGAGGCAGCCAAATCGTGGCTGACCTTCATCCGCTCCGACAACGCCTTCGCCGCCCTGGCCCCATTCGGTTTCCAACGCTTCACCCAATAGCGGCCTGCTGATGCTCGGTTTGCTAAGGGTCGGCCCGCGCTTCATTACGGGCCGGCCGTGCCATGACGAATCTGCCTACCGCCCCGGCCACACCGGCGCGCGTTTTTCGATGAACGCCGCCCGCCCTTCGGCCGCATCCTCGGTCAACGCCAGCGTGCCGATCTGTGCCTCCATAAACACCGCCGACTGATCAAAATTCAACTGCTCCGAGACCCGCATCGCATACTTGCCGCGCCTTATCGCCGTCGGGCTTTTGTCCAGCAACCGAGCCAACAGCCACTCCAGCTTCGTATCAAGCTCCGCAGCCGGAACGACATAGTTCAGCAGCCCAAGTTCCACCGCTTCCGCCGCCGACACCGGCTCCCCGGTCAACGCCATTTCATAAAGCTTCCGAGCCGGAATCAGCCGCTGCAGTACCGCCATGATCTGCATCGGAAACACGCCGACCTTCACCTCCGGCATGCCAAACCGAGCGGTGTCGACGCCAATGGCCATGTCGCACATGCCCAGCAAACCCAGGCCGCCAGCCATCGCATGGCCGTTGACTCGCGCGATCAGCGGCAGCGTCAAATCACGAGCCTGCTTCATCAGTTTCACGAACGACAGCCCAACCTTGGAGTAGTCGTACTTAAACGACCCAGACCCCGCCGACAGATCCGCCCCCGCACAGAACGCCTTGTCCCCCGCACCGGTCAGCACCACCGCCCGCATCCCCGGATCGGCCGAGGCCGCAACGAACCCAGCCGCGATCGCGTCCGTAACGACGTCGTTCATCGCATTACGGCGCTTTTCGCGGTTGATGGTGATCCACTGCACCATGCCGCGTTTCTCGATCAAGACTTCGTTCATACCCGAGCCCCCTGGCGATACTTCGAAAGACTGCCGCCATGCATGATCTTGCCGGGCAGGGGATGTCCGACAATGTCCTCCGCCAAGCGCGCACAGTCGATCAGCGCATCGAGATCGATGCCGGTCTCGATCCCCATTTCCTCACACATGAACACAAGGTCCTCGGTGCAGATATTCCCCGCAGCCCCCTTGTGCCCGGCAAACGGACACCCGCCCAGGCCGGCACAGGAACTGTCGAAACTATCGATCCCCATTTGCAAGCCCATCAGCGCGTTGGCCAGCCCCGTGCCACGCGTGTCATGTAGATGCAGCGCCAGCCGCAGTTCCGGCCACGTCTCCCGTACCAGCCCGACCACGCGCTGGATTGACGCCGGAGACGCCCACCCCACGGTATCCGCCAACCGCACCCGGTCCAGTTCGATCCCGAACTCATCCGCCAGCGCCAGCAGTGCACCGACGCAATCGCGCACCGTCTCTGGTGCCACCGCCCCCTCGAAGTTGCAGCCGAACGCCGTCATCACGATGCCGGACTCGACCGCGATGCCCCGGTCGCGGAAAAATTCCAGTTGCCGCCGCTGTTCGACCAGCGTTTCGGCATTGTCCTTGTTGGTGTTACGGATGGAGAACGTGTTTGACGCGCTCATCTGCAAATGGCCGGTGATGTGCAGCGGAGTCTGTATGGCGCGCTCATACCCCCGCAGGTTCAGCGCGATGGCGGTGTATTCGACGTTGGGACGCTGGCGGATGGTCTGTGCGACTTCCATCGCGTCCGCCATGCCTGGCACCCGCCGAGGATCGACGAACGACACGCATTGGACGTCGTGGAGGCCGGTCTCGGCCAGAGCCTCGCAGAAGCGGATTTTGTCCGTCGTGCCGATGGGTCCGGCTTCAATTTGGAAGCCCTCGCGGGGGCCTTCCTCGTGGATCTCCACGCGTTTGGGTAGGTCGGTCATGGTTTTCTCCTTGTCCAGTGTCCCGATGATGACCTACGAGAGCCGCCCCTCCAAATAGCCGGGAAATGCGAGATGGTCGGCTCTCCCCGGGGCGTTAGCGAGCGTGGTGGCTCGGACACGGGCAGGGTGCATAATGCGCGTTCGTTCGCTCTTTCATCTCTTTTATCACGGAGGAAGAACGAGGACCACGGTGGGCCACGGAGCGTCGCCGTGCGGTTGCGGACAAATCGGCTCATATGCCGCCTTTCGGCCAAGTCGCTGCTCAACAGTCACACGCTTCGTCTCAAGAACGGTCCGAGACGCTTAGTCTGATATCGCGGCATTCTTCTTCGTGGCCCTCCGTGGTCCTCGTTCTTCCTCCGTGTTAAAAAAAGCCCTGGCCTGACACCCTCTTGGGAAGTGAATGGCAAGACACCAGGCCTTTTGGATTGGTGACACCACCAACCCGGAAGAATATCAAACTGTACCCGTGACGAAACTGCTGGGATGGTCGATCATCAATCTGTATGGTTGAATTTTTGGCTGTATCGTGTTCTTCCCACTTTACTTACATATGCTAGGGATATTTCCGTCTCGGTTGCTGTCAACCTCTTTAAAAGGACGACTTTGTTGCTTGAGGGGCACGAATCCATGGCTGACGCATGCTCTGGAGCATCTATCCCGCTGCTCGGCGGACTCTGCTCCTTCTAGGACATGATATCGGCTGCCGATCCCAGTGCATACGACTCCACGCCCCATTGCATCTTGAAGATAATAAGTAGGAACGGGCCTTCCGCATGACGTCAAAGCTAGCTGTGCAAACATTACGGCTGACAGAGAAAGTAGTCTCTTATTACGATAAAATACTGGTATTTCCATGGTAATACCAACAACATCTTACGTGTCGACCTCCCATCACGCTTGAGCGCACCTAGATGGCGAAATTTGGACTTCGCAACCATGTCAGATCTTGTATGTAAAGCAACACGGATAGGTTTATTCGACTGAATACTGCTCGACTGCAAAACATCAGGCATAATTATCATTTTCTTCACTGAAGCTTCCCCGACCAAGAACCGACGCCATCCAATCATTCTGCTGCGCTGTTACAACTCGGAAGCTCCGGCCTTCGCAAGGAGGTACGCACCGCGATCGCGATCCAGTCTCTGAGAGCAGCGGCGCCGTATCTGGCCGCAAAGGGCCGCCGTCCCTCAAGCAAAAACCTCCCCCACCTCATACATCCGAGGCACCAACCCCTGTTCCGCCGCATACCGCAGACACAGTTCGATCCCCACCCGGTTCGCCTCCATCCCGTAAGGCAGCACGTCCGCCCCCACGATCCCCGCAAACCGAGCCTCCGCGCTCGGTTCCGTCGCCGCCGCCTTCGCCGCCACGAACAGCCGCATCAACTCCGCCGGCAGCCACGGCGAGGCCTCCACGAGCGCCGTCTTCACGCACAGCAGATGATTGACCGGATACGCCCGCGTCCGAGCGTACCAGTCAGAAGCGGCCGCCATCGGATCGGCGATTACCGGCCGCACCGAGGCAGGATCGATCCCCGTGACAGCGATCCCCGCATCGATCTCCCCCGCCGCCAGCATCTTCGCCAGATCCTGCCCCGCCCCGATCCGCACCACGTTCGGCGGGTCCACGTACTCGGCGACGTGCGCGTCCTCCGCCGTCACCCACGTGATGTCGCGGTGATCGACGCCGTACTCGTCCAGCAATATCCCCCGCACCCAGATCCCCGTCGTCTGCGACCACGCCCGCACGCCGATTTTCTTGCCGCGCAGATCGGCCGGCCCGCGAATCGAGGACCCCACCGGACACACCAGCGCGCCGTGATGGAACCCGCGCATCACCACGATCGGCAGCGCCTTGATCGGCTTGCCGAACGCATGCGCCTGAGCCAAAGTCGTCAGCGCGATCTCGCAAAAATCGAAATCCAGCGTCCGCACCATGCGCCGGAACGCCCGGGTGATCACCGGCACATCCTCGAAATCGAATCGCACCCGCTCCGACGTCTCTGACCCGTCCTTCAAAGCCTTGGTATGCGGGTAGTTGGCGAAAGCCGTGCGTAGCGTGATCGTTCCGGTCATGGTCCCCATCCTCTCGAACGAGGCAGACCCTACAACCCTCCGAACCGGTTGACACGCCCCCGATCCCCCGGCTTGCTCGGCGCCAACCAACATAACGGAAACCCACCATGCAAATCGGCTTCAACCTGCCTGTCAGCGGTCCCATGGCCTCGCCCGACGTTATGGCGAACATCGCGCAACTCGGCGAATCCCTGGGATTCGACTACCTGACCCTGACCGACCATGTCGCCCTGCCGGACACCACTTCGCCCGGTTACCCGTATTCCACCACCGGCGAATTCTACACCCCCGATCCCGGCCACCGCGTCGAGCAACTCACCACCGCCGCCTGGGTCGCCGCCAAGACCAGCAAGATCCGCCTCGTGCTGGCGGTCATGGTCGTGCCGCATCGCCCGGCCGTGGTGACGTCGAAGATGCTCGCCACCATCGACGTTCTTTCGGGTGGCCGCCTTGTCGTCGGCATCGGAGCCGGCTGGCTGAAGGTGGAACTGGACGCCGTCTCCACCACCCCGTTCGCCGAACGCGGCGCGGTGACCGACGAATACATGGACGCGATGCGCACCATCTGGACCAACGACAAGCCGGTGTTCCACGGCAAATACGTCAACATCGACGGCCTGCTGACCGACCCAAAGCCGGTACAGAAACCCCACCCGCCGATCTGGGTCGGCGGCGAAAGCGGTCCCTCCATGCGCCGAGCCGCTCGGATCGGCGACGCGTGGTATCCGATCGGCAGCAACAACGCCCATCTGCTGGACACGCTGCCCCGCCTGACCGCCGGCATCGCTCGCATCCGCGAAATGACCAAACATGCCGGCCGCGACCCCGCCGCCATGGGTGTCGTCTATCGCGTCAAGCGCCACGGACAACCCGCCCCGGCCGCCACCGACGGCAACCGCAAACTGTTCACCGGCACCGTCGCCAACACCATCGAGGACATTGCCGCCGTCAAGGACATCGGCGTCACCGCCATCGATTTCGACTTCGAGGGCCGCGACGCAATCAAATCCGCCGCTGATATGAAAAAATTCCACGACGAGGTCTTGTCTAGGTTATAAGTCCCCACAACCTGCGGCGGTATGAACACTGCCGCGGCACACGCCGAACACAACCAGGGCTTCCACCTCCATTCGCATCACCGGATGGAGGAAGCGGAGCCATTCTATCGACGCGCCGTCGCGCTGGACCCCGACTTCAGGGAGGCCTGGATGAACCTGGGCCTCGTCCTCCTCACGCTCGGTCGCCCCGACGAGGCGCTATCCTGCCAGCGCCAGGCCCTCCGCCTCGACCCCGAAAACGCCGACGCGCAGAAC
>DATAZJ010000613.1:0-10565 GCA_036272115.1 Rhodopila sp.
AATCCAATTGTCGCCATGATCAGAGTACCTCGAAGATGTCGTAAACCGGGCCTTCCGGCGGGCGATTGCCTGTGCCGATGCCGAAAACCTTGTTGAGCCAGGCGTATTTCGGTGCCGCGGTCTCGAACGTTGCCACGGTGCGGAAGTAGTATTCGGACGGATCGACGGGTTGGCCGCTGTTAACTTTCTCCATCACCGCGGCGGGGCCGTGGCGCAGGCCTTTGTAGGTCAGGCCGATGGCAACGCCGTCGTCGGTTTGCAGGACGATGCGGACGTCGAGCGTCGTCACGCCATCGGGGCGGCCGATAATCCAGTCGCTGCCGCCGGGCAGCACGGTGCCGCGCAGTTTCGCGCCCTCGAAGGTCCCCCCGGAGACCAGGCCGATGCGGCGGTTGCCGGACGGGGTCTCACCGATCGGCTGCATGCCGTTCACCGCGAGTTTGAGCGTGAGCAGATGTTGGGTGCGTATCTCGGCCATGTGGCTTCCTCCGGTTAGCGGCGCGGATCAGACCCGATCCGGGGTAGGGAGACAAGAGTGGGGGTCTACTTCGGCCGAAGGGCGGCAGACGCCTGTTTGGGCAACGGTCAGGTCGGTTGACCGCGGTTCCAGGTTCTGTTTCTACCGCTGCGCAATAGGGATATTTCGGTCTTCTACCCAGTTTATACTTAACGATTGTTACTAAAAATCGCAGTAATGCTTCAGTCCAGACCCACGTATCTATGGGTTATATTGTGCAGAACGCCTTATGATGCCAAATCGGTCATTCCGCCGCCGCTCGCGCCACCGCGTCCAGCATACCCGCCAGCGCGGCGGTCTCCACCTCCACACCATGCCGACCTGCCAGCCAGGCAGGATCGTTGTAGGAAATCCAGGTGGCGCCATCCACATCCGTCCACACCAATGCCTTCAGCGGCAGATCGATACCAATCGTCTGGGCCGCCTGCATCAATGGCGTACCACCCCTCGCATTGCCAAAGATCAGAAGATTGGTCGGGCGCAGCGCCATCCCCACCTCCGCCGCACCAGCCGCATGATCGATACGCGCGAAAACGGACAGCCCTTTGGCACGAACCGCCGCCTCCAGCCGTTCCATCGTCTCATCCGCCGTAAATCCGCTGCGAACGCTGACCAACCCGCCGACCGCCATCACCCACCCTCCCAAAACCTCACTGGAACGCGACGTCGTTGTCGTCCGCCTCGGTCTGCTCCGAACATGATCTTCGTGCCATCCCCGCCTCGACGTCCACCCAGATGCAGCGGGCCCCCGGAATCGCCGCCCGCCCCCACATTGGCGCCAGGGCAAACCCGGCGTAACGTCCCTGGCCAACAGGAGGTTCCCGTCATGGCCGATACGTATCCGCTGCCCGAATCCAATCTCTCGGCGCTTGGTCTTGCTGCCAGGCCGCTCGATCATCTCGACGCGCTCATTCAGTCGCACATCGCGGAGGGCCGTTATGCCGGCGCGCAGATCGCGCTCGCCCGCAACGGCAAGCTTGGATTGTTCCGCACTTACGGCAATGCCAAAACCGAAGGTGGCACTGTGCCGGCCACCAGCGACACCCTGTTCCTGCTGTTCAGCCAGACCAAGGTGCTGACATCCTCCGCACTCTGGACACTGGTCGAGGAAGGCAAACTGTCCTTCATGGACAAGGTTTCGGACTTCCTGCCGGAATTCGCGGCACGCGGCAAAGGCGACATCACCCTGCAGCAGGTCATGACGCATCAGGGCGGTTTTCCGAATGCCGATGTGACTCAGGCGACGTGGACCGACCACGCGCTGATGCGTGCCCAGGTCTGCGATTTCTCGCTGGAATGGACCCCGGGCTCACGCCTGCAATACCACAGCCGAGCGGCGCATCTGGTGCAGGCGATGGTGATCGAGGCGGTGACGGGCCAGGATTATCGGGATGTCATCCGCGAACGGATCACCGAACCGCTGGGCCTGGGCAATGACATCTTCGTCGGCGTCCCCGAGGCGCAGCAGGCACGCTGCGCCGATACCTATGCGCCGGAGAAACGGGATAACTCCGCCGCACACCGCAGCGCCGGCCTGCCCAGTGGCGGCGGATACGCCACCGCGCGCGGCATGGCGGCGTTCTACCAGATGCTGGGACACGGCGGCCGGTTGGGCGGGACCAGACTGTTTTCGCCGCGGCTGATCGCCTACGTGTCGCGCAGCCATACGGGGGAAAGCCCGGACCATGCGATGACCGGCATCCCGATGCACCGCGGCCTGGGGCCGCATGTGCGCGGCGACAGTGACCGCATCCGCGGGCTGGGCACCATTGGCGCGCCGGTCGTGTTCGGGCATGGCGGCGTCGGGTCGTCTTATTCGTGGGCGGATCCCAGCAGCGGGGTGTCGTTTACCTATGTGACGAACTTCGTCAGCCCCGATCCATGGCACTCCGCACGGCTGGACCGGGTGGCGAACCTCGTGCATGCGGCGATCGACTGACTCACGACGTCACCCGGGCGCCGCCGCAAGCCCGCCCGGGGTCGCGGACACGAGCAGCCAATCGCGGAACAGCGCGATTTTCGGGCTGTCGGCGCTTGCCTCCGGGGTGACGACATAATAGCCGGCGTCCTGCGGCAATTCGGTTGCGAACGGCGCCACAAGGCGGCCGGCGGCGATGTCCGCTTCCACCATGCTCTGCCGTCCCAGGGCGACGCCCAGGCCTTCCATGGCGGCCTGGATCGCAGTGAAATACTGATCGAAGGTCAGGCCGCGCCGAGCGGCGATAGCATGGGGCAGACCGGCGGCGGTCAGCCACAGGCGCCAATCATCGCGCGACACCATGGTGTGGAGCAGCGTGTGGTGCGCGAGATCGTCCGGCTGACGCAGCGGTTCGGGACCGGTCAGCAGTCCCGGCGCGCATACGGGAAACAACCGCTCGGCCATCAGCCACACCGCCCGCAACCCCGGCCAGTAGCCGCGTCCGTAGCGAACCGCGACATCGACCTCCTCCCGCCGGAAGTCCACCAGATGGGTAGACGTGGTGATCCGTATTTCCAGGCCCGGGTTGGCGTCCTGAAATGCAGCAACGCGCGACACCAGCCACTTCGTGGCCAGGGAAGCGGTGGTGCTGACGGTCAGCCGCCCGTCGTGATCGGAACGCAGCAGTCGCGCCGTCGCCCGGCGCAGATCCTCGAAGGCGTCGCGGACGGATGGCAGATAGTCCTGGGCCTCCCGCGTCAGGGTCAGCGCCCGGTTTTGCCGGATGAACAGCTTGATGCCGATCTGCTCCTCCAGCCTTCGGATCTGGTGGCTGATCGCGGTCTGGGTGACGTTCAACTCCGCTGCCGCATGCGTGAAACTCATGAGTCGGGCAGCGGATTCGAACGCTCGCAGGCCGTTCAGGGAAGGGAGCAGCATGATGCCGGCAAAGTAGCATGAATTTCTGTCATGTATAGGCTGACAAAGCATCGTTTGTCCGGGGTGGCGGGAATGCATAGGTTTGCGTTCGGTTCGACAGCATTTGGGAGACCGGAGATGAGCGTCGGGACACATGATGGGATGGCGGGTTACCGGACACTGGCTCGTCCGTCTGAAACTGGCCATGCCGGGATCACGGCATCAATTGCCCACACTGTAGACGTATGGCTTACGCGGATCAGGGACCGCCAGATGTTCGCAGCACTGGACCGGCGCGATCTGAGCGACCTGAGCCTGTCGCGATGGGAAGTGGAACGCGAGCTCGCCAAGCCGTTCTGGCGGGGCTAGCGAGAGGCGACGATCCGAGGTGACCAGCGTGCCACGCTAAGCGACAAAATGACAGTCTTCTGAAAGATTTCTGTCCCTTTGTTGAGGCTCTATGATAACAGCGCGGAAAAGGCATCTCCGCGGATCCGTGTTCATGAGTCGTTGCACGCTTTCGACATTGCACCGTTGCCTGCCGTGGCTGCGGCTGATCACCAGCGCGGCGCTTCTAAGCGCGCTGGCGGCCTGTGGCGGGGGCGGTCCGGCACAGCACGCCGGTGTCCGATACAACCCTTCCCGCTATTATCCGCCGCCGGGACCGCCCAGCGACCCTTGGGGGCCGTACATCCGTGAAGCGGCCAGCCGCTTCGACGTTCCCGAGCAGTGGATCCGCGGCGTGATGCACCAGGAGTCGGGGGGGCAGGAAGACGTCATTTCGTGGGCCGGTGCGATGGGTCTCATGCAAGTGATGCCGGAAACCTATGCGGAGCTTCGGAGCCGTTACAACCTGGGCGGGGATCCGTTCGATCCGCACAACAACATCCTGGCGGGCACCGCCTATCTGCGGGAAATGTATGATCGATTCGGCTCGCCGGGGTTCTTGGCCGCCTATAATGCGGGCCCGAACCGGGTGGATCAGTATCTGAACAACGGCACGCCGCTGCCCGCGGAGACGGTCAATTACGTCGCCTCGATCTCGCCGAGGCTTGGGTCGGGAAGGCCGATGTCTGGTCCGCTGGCGGTCTATGCCACGCGTTTTGCGCCTCGGTCGACGCCGAATGGCTGCGATCCGGACGAGGCATACAACCCCAACGGTCCCTGCACGCCATTGCGGCCGGTGGTCGTCGCGGCCGCGGCGCCCGTGTTTGCCAACGCCGGCAGTTGCGACCCGGATGCGGCGTATAACCCCGACGGTCCCTGCACGCCGGCTCGGCCGGTCGTCGTCGCGGCGGCGACGCCGGTTTATGCCAACTCGGGCGACTGCGACCCGGATGCCGCCTTTGATCCCAACCGCCCCTGCCAGCCGAAGCCGGTGTCCGCCGTGGTGCAACCTGTTATTGCGGAGCCGTTGCGGCGCCCGATGCTGGCGCGCCGGCCGCAATACGCTGTGGCCCGGCGGCCGGAATACGTAGTGGCGCACCGGCCGATGCAGGAGAGCATGGCGTTGCCTGTCGCGTTTACGGCGGGACCGCCTGCGGGACGTTGGGCGATCCAGGTTGGTGCGTTCGCCACTTTATCCACGGCGCAGTACGCCGCGGAACGTGCTCGTTCGGCACTGCCCGAGTTGCTGCGGACCGCGAAAGTCGAGCTTCCCGCGACATCGCCGCTGGGGACTCAGGTTGCGTTCCGAGCCCGTTTGTCGGGTTTGTCCCCGGCGGCGGCGGCAGATGCCTGTTCGCGCCTGACCGGCCGGGGCACGGCTTGCATCACCGTCTCGCCATCGGGCGAGTTCTGATCCGCCCGAGGCTGGAGGACTACGGCAGGGTTGCGCCGTTCTGGAAGCGGCGCCACGCGCTCATCTGCACTGCCGAGGTCAGGCAGTGGACGACCACCGGTTTGGTCTTGACGGCGAAGGCGCGGGCGATGCCCTCGGCGATCTCGGATTCTTCGCGGATGGTGATGCCCTCGGCGCCGAAGGACCGAGCCCAGGCGGCGAAGTCGGGATTGGTGAGGCGTGTGGCATCCATGAACTTGCGGTCCGGATAGCGGACGTAGCTGTGCATCCCGATCGTGCCGTACATGGAATTGTCGGAGATGATGACGATCGGATTGCCGCCGTACTGGCAGGCGGTGGCGATCTCGTTGCCCATCATCAGAGCGCCGCCGTCGCCCATGAAGGCAACGACCTGCTTGCCGGGGCGGCGCAGCGTGCCCGCCACCGCCATCGGCATGCCGGAACCCATGGCGCCGACGACGGACGACAGGAACTCCTGGCCGGGCTTGAAGCCGATATACCGATGTAGATACGAGCCGAAATTGCCGGCGTCGGAGGTGATGACCGCGTCGTCGGCGAGGTGCTTGTCGATCTCGCAGACGATGGCGGCGAAGTTGATGCCGTCGGTCGTCGGCTCCCAGGTTTTTTCCAGCAGCGACAGGTGGATCTTGTGCAGGCCATCTATCCAGCCGCGGCGCTTGGAGGCGTCGGAGGGGGTCTTCAGGGCCAGCAGGCCCTTGATCACCTCGTAGGGGTCGCAGGGCATGCCGAGGTCGGCGCGCCAGACGCGGCCGACTTCGTTCGGATCGGGCCAGATATGGACCAGGGGGAGTTGCGGCTGCGGCGCGGCGGGGAAGCTGTAGGACTGGCTGACGGTGTCAGTGAGGCGCTCACCCAGGGCGACGATCAGGTCGGATTTCTTCATTTCGTTGATCAGCGCGGGCGGGACGCGGATACCCATGTAGCCGCCGTAGTTGGGGTGGCGGGCGTCGAACAGTTGGGGGCGACGATGGGTGGGGTTTATCGGTAGGACCCATTCCTCCGACAGGCGTTGCAGATCGGCATAGACGCCTTTTTCATGCAGGCTGTCCGCAAGCAGGGCGCCGCCGACCATGATCAGCGGCCGTTCGGCTTTGGCCAGCATGGTGGCGAGACGCTCCAGGTCCTGGGTGCGCGGACCGGCGACGACACGGGGACGCGGGTGATTGAGTTCGGCGTCGGTGGTTTCGTCGAAAATGTCCTCCGGCAGGATCACCGCGACCGGACCGGGCGTGCCGCTTTCGGCGATGTGGAAGGCGCGGGCGATGGCTTCGGAAGCCTGCTCCGGTTCGTTCACCTCGATGACGCTTTTGGTTACGTCCGACAGCATCTTGGAATAGTTCTGTTCCTGTAGCGCCAGGCGGCCGAAATCCTTGCGCTCGACCTGGCCGACCAGCATCACCAGCGGGGTGGCGTCGTGGAAGGCCGAGTGGATCGACACCATGGCGTTGGACAGGCCGGGTCCGCGGGAGACGATGCAGACCCCTGCCCGGTTGCGCAGCCGTCCGTCGGCGACCGCCATGAAGCCGGCGCCGCCCTCGTGCCGGCAGACGATCATGCGGATGGAGTTGCGTTCGGTCAGCACGCTGGTCAGGCCGACATAGCTTTCGCCGGGGACGCAGAAAATCTGATCCACATCATGGGCTTCGAGGCTGTCCGCCAACAGGCGGGCGACAGTGGTGGTCATCTTGGCTGCGTCTCCCCTTGATCCGGTGTTCGGATCGTTCCGCTTCATCCGGATCGTGACATCGTGGCCCGGCGTCCGTCGGACGATTTGGATTGATGACATCGCACCCGGGCCCCTACCTTATATCTCGACCGTTTTCCCACGGACAAGTCCGCGGCCGGGGCGGCACCACTGACTGAGGGTTGCGATGCTTGGATCTTCGGCACATTCGGACACGTTCACCCGCGATAGACTGCCGCCCATGGACGGGTGGCCGGACATGCTGCTTGGCGGGTTCGACTATCCGGATCGGCTGAATGCCGCTGTAGAACTGACCGATGCCATGGTCCGCAAAGGCTTCGGCGACAACACCGCGCTGATCGGCAATGGCCGTCAACGCACCTACAAGGAATTGAGCGACTGGACCAACCGCATCGCTCGGGCGCTGGTCGAGGATTATGGGGTCGAACCCGGCAACCGCGTGCTGATCCGGTCGGCGAACAATCCGGCCATGGTCGCCTGCTGGCTGGCGGCGACGAAAGCCGGGGCGGTGGTGGTCAACACCATGCCGATGCTGCGTGCCGGCGAACTTTCCCGCATTGTCGACAAGGCGGAGATCTCCTTGGCGCTGTGCGACACACGGCTGATGGATGAACTGGTTGCCTGCGCCAAGGACAGTACGTTCCTGAAAGCGGTGGTCGGGTTTGACGGGACCGCCAATCATGACGCGGAGCTGGATCGCGTGGCGCTGGGCAAGCCGGTGCGGTTCGAGGCCGTCGGCACCGGGCGGGACGATGTCGCTCTGCTGGGGTTTACGTCGGGAACGACGGGCGACCCGAAGGCGACGATGCATTTCCATCGCGACCTGCTGATCATCGCCGATGGCTATGCCAAGGAGGTGCTGGGGGTGACCCCGGATGACGTGTTCGTCGGGTCACCGCCGCTGGCGTTCACATTTGGCCTTGGCGGGCTGGCGATCTTTCCGCTGCGCTTTGGCGCGGCGGCGACGTTGCTGGAAAACGCATCGCCGCCGAACATGATCGACATCATCCAGACCTATAAGGCGACGATCAGTTTCACCGCGCCGACAGCCTACAGGGCGATGCTGCAGGCGATGGATCAGGGTGCGGATTTGTCGTCGCTGCGGATCGCGGTGTCGGCGGGCGAGACCCTTCCGGCGCCGGTGTTCGAGGAATGGACGCGCAAGACCGGCAAGCCGATCCTCGATGGGATCGGTTCGACGGAGATGCTGCACATCTTCATCACCAATCGCATCTGCGACATGGCGCCGGGAACGACGGGGAAACCGGTGGCCGGCTATGAAGCTCGGGTGGTGGACGACGAGATGAACGAGGTGCCGCGCGGTTCGGTCGGGCATCTGGCGGTGCGCGGGCCAACGGGCTGCCGTTATCTGTCGGATGAGCGGCAGGGGAAATACGTGCGCGATGGCTGGAACCTGACGGGGGATTCCTTCGTGCAGGACGCGGCGGGGTCATTTCATTTCGCTGCTCGGTCCGACGACATGATCATTTCGTCCGGCTACAACATCGCCGGACCCGAGGTCGAAGCGGCGCTGCTGTCCTGTGCCGAAGTGACGGAATGCGCCGTCATCGGCGTGGCTGACGAAGATCGCGGGCAGATCGTGCAGGCCCACGTCGTGCTGGTGAGCGGCGTGGTACCGGATGATGCCACGCGACTGCGGCTGCAAAATCACGTCAAGGCGACCATCGCGCCTTACAAGTACCCTCGGTCGGTGAAGTTCGTGGAGGCGCTGCCGAGGACCCAGACCGGGAAGATACAGCGTTTCCGGCTGAGGATCGTTGATGACCCAGGTGGCGCCGGCTGCTAAAGGCCCGCGCATGCTGCGAAAAACATATACCCGCGTCATGGCGCTGGCTGCGTCCCCCTATGCCGGCTGGTGGCTGGCGTTGATCGCCTTCGCGGAAGCCAGCTTTTTTCCCATTCCGCCGGATGCGCTGCTGCTGCCGATGGCCCTGGCACGGCCCAGGTCGGCGTGGCGCTACGCGGCGATCTGCACCGTGGCCAGTGTCATCGGCGGGGCGCTGGGGTATCTGATCGGGTTCGCGGTGTTCGACCAGCTCGCGCGGCCGATTTTGGACGTGTATGGCTACGGGGCGGCCTACGCGGCATTCCAGGCGAAATTTCAGCAATACGGGCTTTGGATCATCCTGATCAAAGGCCTGACGCCGATCCCCTACAAAATCGTCACCATCGCGGCCGGCGCGGCCCGGTTCGATTTCTGGCTGTTCATGATGGCGAGCGTGCTGACCAGAGGGGCGCGATTCTTTCTTGTGGCAACCCTGCTGCATTTCTTTGGCGACGCCGTGCGCGATTTCATCGAGCGGCGGTTGACGCTGGTGACAAGCGCTTTTGCGGTCGCGGTGGTTGTCGGATTTCTGGCGCTGAAGCTGCTGTAGACCAGTGCCCCCTGTGTTCGCCGCATCGCGCGGCGAACACAGGGGCGGCGGGGAGCGAGGCGGCTTATACGACCGGCTCCACCTCCATTTCCTCGATCATCTCGATGGTGTCCTCGTCGGCGACCAGCAGCCCCTCCCATTTGGCGACCACAGCGGTGGCCAGGGAGTTGCCGATCACGTTGGTCGCCGAACGGCCCATATCGAGGAAGGTGTCGATGCCCAGGATCAGCAACAGCCCTTCCTCGGGCAGGCTGAACTGGCTGAGCGTCGCCGCGATCACCACCAGGGAGGCGCGGGGCACCCCGGCGACGCCCTTGCTGGTCAGCATCAGCGTCAGCAGCATGGCGATCTGGGTGCCGATGGTGAGCGGAATGTCGTAGGCCTGCGCGATGAACACCGACGCGAAGGTGCAGTACATCATCGTGCCGTCGAGATTGAACGAGTAGCCCAGCGGCAACACGAAGCTGGAGATGTTGCGGGCGATGGGAAATTTCGCCAGTTGCTCCAGCATTTTCGGATACGCGGCTTCAGAACTGGCCGTCGAGAACGCCAGCAGGAACGGTTCCCGCACCAGCATGACAAGGCGCCTGACGCTGGGACCCAGGATCACGAAACCGACCAGGATCAGCAGTATCCAGAGGCAGATGAGGCCGAAATAGAACTCACCCATGAACTTGGCATAGTTCACCAGGATGCCCAGGCCGTTGGTGGCGATGGTCGCGGTCATGGCACAGAACACCGCGGGCGGGGCCAGTTTCATCACGTAGCCGGTCACCCGCAGGATGATGTGCGACAGGCCCTCGATGGCTTCCAGCACCAGCTTGGCGCGCGCGCCCATCGCCGCGCAGGCGATGCCGAAGAAGATCGAGAACACCACGATCTGCAGGATCTCGTTGTCCACCATCGGGCGGATCGCCGAGTCGGGAAAGACGTGCTTGACGAACCCGTCCAGGGTCATCGCGTGAGCATCGACGCCGGAAATGGCTCCGCTGAGCACTTTGTGGATGCCGACGCCCGGCTCGAACAAGTTAACCAGGATCAGGCCCAGGGTCAGCGACACCAGGGACGCACTGACGAACCACAACATGGCCTTGCCGCCGACCCGGCCAACCGTGCCGGCGTCCGACATGTGGCCAATGCCGACCACCAGCGTCGAGAACACCAGCGGCGCGATGATCATCTTGATCAGCCGCAGGAACAGGTCGGTGACGATCGACAGGTTCTCGGCGATGGTCTTGATCGTGGCGGGATCTGCAACCGTGCGGTTGATGACGAAACCCGCCAGCACC
>DATAZJ010000614.1:0-9296 GCA_036272115.1 Rhodopila sp.
ACATACCCCGGCGCCGCCCACTGCATATGCTGCCCGCCATCCAGCGCGATCATCTGCCCCGTCATCGCCGGCAAACCCAAAATCGCCACCGCCGCTCGGCCTACCTCATCCGGATCGGTCCCATGCCCCAGCGGAACCGACCCCGACTGCCGGGCAAACTGCGCCTCAGACTGCCGAGGACTGGGCAAAGCCGGCCCCGGCCCAATCGCATTGACCCGAACCCGAGGCGCCAGCGCCAGCGCCATCGTCTGCGTCAACGCCCAAAGTCCCGCCTTCGAGATCGTGTAAGAAACAAAATGCTGCGTCAGCGACCAAACCCGCTGATCCACCATATTGATGACGACGCCTTCCGCCCCCGCCGGCAACCCCCGCGCAAATGCCTGGATCAAGACGAACGGCGCCCGCAGATTCGTCTCCAGATGCGCGTCCCATGATTCCCGGCTCGCATTGTCCCATTCGTCACGATCAAACACACTGGCATTGTTGACCAGCACCCCAACCGGCCCCAACCGCTCGACCGCCAGAGGAATCAGCCCCTCGACCGCCGCCTCCTCCATCAAATTCGCCTGCAACACCACCGCGCGCCGCCCCAAAGCCTCAACGTCCCGCCGGGTCTCCTCCGCCGCGGCCGCACTACGCCCGTAATGAATCGCGATATCGAACCCCTGCCGCGCCAGCGCCAGCGCAATCGCCCGCCCCAGCCGAGCGGCCCCCCCGGTCACCAGCGCCACCCGAGGGATCAATTCGGAAATAACCGTCGTCATGCCTAACGAACCCGAGGCCGCCGCCGGACCTCCGCCCGCACATGCTGGAAATTCAGCACCGCCGGATCGGCCACCACCGGCCCCGGCGCGATCGCCACAATCACCCGTTCCGCCATCGGTCCGAAATCCGCCCGAAAATGCACCGAGGACTTCAACGCGATAATGGAACAATCCGCCGGCTCGATCCCCACATGCCGCAAAATCGCCTGATCCAGCGCCTGCATTTTCCGAGACGTCACCATCACCCGCACCCCGCCGACCGAAACCAGCGCGGTATCCCCCAGGTTCCCCGGATTACCCGCCCCCATCGGCCCGGTCAGCGTAAACACCCCATCCGTCAACCGCTCCACCACAGCCGAACAGTCAAACGGCATCCCATCCGACTTCCCTCCCAGCGACAACGCAACGGTCGCCCCAACCCCCGCCGAGACACAAGCCGCCACACTTTCCGCATCATTGATCAGGCAGACCACCGCGCCCGCCGCCCCCTGCCGCACCAACTCCGACAGCAACTCCGTGGTATCGCCATGTCCACCGCCACCCGGATTGTCCTGCGTATCCGCCAGCACCACCGGCCGTCCGGCCCCCGCCGCAACCCGTTTCGCCTCGGCAACTGCCTCCGCCGAGGCCAAAGTCTCCTGCACAAACGAAGCCTCTTGCGCATTCACAAACCCCAGCAGCGCATCCGCCGCCGCATCCGCCTCCGCCTGGGTCTCGCCGAACGCCGCGATGGCCGCCCCGCACCCCGCGAAATCCGCATACGGAAAGCCAAAACAGAACGCCAGTTCCACCGACCCCAACCGCTCGGCCAGCCCGGCGCGTTCGGTCATTACGGTCTGCATCGGCGCCATCAACGTGCACTGGCTGCCCAGCGGAAGCCAGAAATCCAGCGTCCGAAACGCCCGAGCCCAAGGCCGCCCCCGCTCAATACGCGCAAGCAACAGCCGCATCGCCTGCGCCCCGGCATCCTTCATATCGACATGCGGATACGTCCGGAACGGCACCACCGCATCCGACAGAACCACCATCTCGCGGGTCAAATTGGCATGCGGATCCAGGCTGATCGTCAGCGGCAAGTCCGCACCCACGATCGCCCGGACACGCCGCAGCAACTCCCCCTCGGCATCGGGGAAACTCTCCACCACCGCCGCGCCATGCAGATCGAGATACACCCCGTCCAACGGCCCCGCATCCAGCGCGACCGACAGCGGCGCACAAATCCGCGCGGCAATCCGCTCGAACGCTTCGTCCTGCACCGGACCAGCGGGATTGGCGAACCCCCAGGCCAGCGGCACCAGATCGACTCCCGCCGCCTCGGCCACCGCAATCGCCCCGGCCAAAGGCACCGACCGAGGCCGCATCGCGTCGATCAACCCATCCCCAGCCGAAAACGCCGGCAACCCGCCCGGTTGCAGGAAATCCGCATACGTCGTCGGCCGAGGCGCAAACGAATGACTCTCATGCAGGAAGCCGCCAACCGCGATACGCATCGTCAAACCACCATATTGGAAGGGGTCTCACCCGCCAGGATCGCACCAATCCCCGACAGCACAATACGCCCCATCGCATCCCGGGTTTCCGTCGTCGCGCTGCCCAGATGCGGCAACAGGACAACGTTCTCCAAGGTCAGGTAATCCGGATGCAACCGGGGCTCCCCGTTATAGACATCCAGCCCAGCGGCCGCGACCTGCCCACTACGCAGCGCCGCGATCAGCGCGGCATCATCCACCAGAGTGCCCCGCGCCGCGTTCACCACCACCGCCCCCGCCGGCAACTTCCCGATCCGAACATCATCCAGCCAATGCCGCGTCCCATCCCCACCCGGCGCATTCAGCGACAACACCTGGCAGATCGGCAGGAAACTATCGTCGTTGTCATGGAAGATCGCCCCTTGCTCCAGCTCCGCCGGCAGCCGGGTCATGTCGCGATAATGGATCTCCATCCCAAAGCCCCGCGCCATCCTGGCGATCTCCCGCCCGATCCGCCCCATGCCGAAAATCCCCAGCCGGCGCCCCGAGACCTGAGTCCCCAGCAACTGCGTCGGCGCCCAGCCGTCCCATTTCCCGGCCCGCACCAGACGCTCCCCTTCGCCGGCACGCCGGGCCGCGGCCATGATCAGCAGCATGGCGCATTCGGCGGTGGCGACACTCAGCACGTCCGGCGTGTTGCAGACCCGGATACCGCGCGCCTTCGCCGCCCCGATATCGATATGATCGTACCCCACGCTGAACGTGCCGATCACCTTCACCGACCCCGGCAAAGCCGCAATCGCCTTCGCATCCAGGGCATCGCCGGGGCAGCACAGCACCGCATCGGCACCATCGGCCTGGGCCACCAGATCGGTGATCGCCACATCCGACGGGGTCAGCCGCGCGGCAAAATCATGTTGCGCCAGCGCCTCGATCGAGGCCGGCAGCCGGCGGGTCACGAACAGAACAGGTTTCGGCATGTCAGTCCTTCCACAACGGATCGATCGCCGGCCGACCCGCCAGCACGGCCGCGATATTATCCAACGCTCGAAAACCCATCGCGTCGCGGGTCTCCTTGGAGGCGCTCGCCACATGCGGCGACAGCACCACATTCTCCAACGGCGCGAAGCGCAGGTCGTAATCCGGTTCGGTTCGGAACACATCCAGCCCGGCGGCAAACAGTTTTCCGCTCGCCAGCGCCTCCAGCAGCGCGTCCTCGTCGACCAGCGACCCGCGAGCCACGTTCACCAGGACGGCACCATCCGGCAGCAGCGACAGCGCCTTGGCATCCACGATCTTGTCGGTCGCCGCTCCGCCGGGCGCATGGATGGACAGGAAGTCGCAATGCGGCAGCATCGCGTGGAAGTCCGGATAGTACTCCGCCCCCTGTTCCAGGTCCGGCGGCAGCCGGGTGCGCCCATGATACAGCACCTTCATATCGAACCCCCGAGCCCGCTGCGCGAACGCTCGGCCGATCCGCCCCATGCCCAGGATGCCGACCCGCTTGCCTGTCACCCGCACCCCAAGCAACTCACCTTGCCCGATACGGCGGCGCCAGCCCTGCCGCATGATCCGGTCATACTCGGCGCCCCGGCGCGCGGCGGCCAGCATCAGCATCATCGCATGATCGGCGGTGCATTCGGTCAGCACGCCAGGCGTATTGGTCACCACCAGGCCGCGAGCCTTGGCCGCAACGACGTCGATATGGTCGTAACCGACGCTGCTGGTCGCGCCCACCCGGACGCTTGCGGGCAAACCGGCGATGGCCGCCGCATCCAGCGGCAAGGTATTGGTGAACAGGATCGCCTCGGCGTTCAGCGACGCGGCGGCGGCGGTCACCTCCGGCACCGTCATGTCGCCGGGCCCGTCCAGGATGATCGAGTCGAACTCGGCCCGGATACGGGCAACCACATCGGTCGTCGTCAGGCAGGCCAGAACCAGCCGTGGCTTCATGTCGATCGCCTTCCTGTTATCGCTACCAACCATAACCACGGTTGGATTGTTTGGACAGCGGCTACGCCGGACGAAACAAGCCCTTGCGTGCGCGATCGCCGACAGATTGCCGTGTCACCGCCGTTCCCGCAATGCCGGGCGCCTAGGTCACCGTTCAGCCCGGTGGCCGTTCCTTCATGAACGCCGCGGCGATGATGCTGATGATCGAACACAGCACCAGATACCCCGCGATCAGGTAGCCGCTGCGGTCGCGCACGAACAGCAGCGTCGCAATGATCGGCGTCGGCCCGCCGCCCAGGATCGAGGCAAGCTGATAGCCGATCGCCGACCCGCTGTAGCGAACATTAGCCGAGAAGCTCTCTGTAATCAGCGCCGCCTCGGCACCATATTGCAACCCGTGCGGAATGAGCGACAAGGCAATGACCAGGAACACCAAGGATGGAGACGCGGTCGCGAAGCCGGCGAAATAGACAAAGCTGAACAGCCCTGCACCGGCGACGCCGATCATGAACATCAGTTTGCGGCCGAACCGGTCGGCCAGCGCACCGGAAATCGGCACGCAGAAACACTCGATCGCCAGGCCGACCAGCAGCGCGGCCAGGATGAAGTTGCGATCGAAATGCAGTACCTGCACGCCGATGGTGAAGACGAACACCGTGAAGATGATGAAGCTGCTCAGCTCCGACATCCGCAGCAGGGTGATCAGGATGATTTCCTTGTAGTGCTGCTGGATCGCCTTGATGACCGGCAGCTTCTGCACCTGGCCCGCATCGGCGAATTCGCGGAACACCGGCTTCTCCGTCAGCCCGAGGCGCATGTAAAGGCCCAGGATCACCAGGACCGCACTGAACGCGAACGGGATACGCCATCCCCAGGTCATGAACGCGCTGCCGGTGGCCAGGCTGGCGCCGCCGAACAGCAGGTTGGAGAACAACGCCCCCATCGGAACGCCGATCTGCGGCCAACTGGCGAACAGCCCGCGGCGCTTGGGCTTGCTCCATTCCATCGACAGAAGGATCGCGCCGCTCCATTCGCCACCGACACCCAGTCCCTGGAGAAACCGCAGCACGGACAGGATGACCGCGCCCCAGATGCCGATATGCGCATAGGTCGGCACCAGCGCGACCAGGAACGTGCCCAACCCCATCAGCAGGATGGTGGCGACCAGCGCGCCCTTGCGGCCAAGACGGTCACCGAAATGACCGAAAATCAGCGCACCGACGGGCCGAGCGATATAGCCGACGGCAAAGACGATGAAGGAATTGAGGGTGCCCGACAACGCGTCGGAATTCGGAAAAAACAGCGATGGAAACACCAGTCCGGCGGCGATGCTGTAGAGGCCGAAATCATACCACTCGATAATTGCCCCGATCGTGCTGGCGATGACGGCGCGCTTGCGGTCCCGTTTGTCCTTGGCGGAGTCCGCCGAGTCCAGGCTGTCGCCGTACCCTGTGGTGCTGCTCATCCTCGGCTCCCCCTTTTCTTTGTCTTGACCGTCTTTGACGGCATTTATCGAAGTCCCGGCGGCCGCCACGGCGTTGCCCGCGGCGGCCTTGCCGTCTTATGCGCCGGCGGCCTCCCACGGTGTTTCAGCCACGGCGTTCCGGCCGGAAATGCGACCGAACGCCAGGCATTCCCCGATATTGCCCGTGCCCTGGTACAGATAGCTGTAGATCGAGCCCAACTCTCCGGCGCTGTACAGCCTTGGAATGGGCGAACCGTCAGGCCGCACGATCTGCGCCCTTTCGTTACGCCGCGGACCGCCCTGCGTATTCAGCATCGAGGGCGACAGTTCCACCGCATAATACGGTCCGTCGCCGATCGGCTTCAGCATCAGGGTCCGGCCGAAATCGGCATCCTGCTTCGCCGCCACATGATCGTTCCACCGGTTGACCGTATTGATCAGTGTCGTGGCATTCAGCCCGACGACCTTGGCGAGATCAGCCAGGCTGCCGGCGGACTTGATCCAGCCTTTTGCCAGTTCCACACTGTTATCTTTGCTCCACTCATACCGCTCGATAATCTGCGTCCACCCGTGGCTCGGGTGTCCGTCATACAGCGGGCCGGCGGAAAACATGGTCTGATCGCAGATCAGATACATCGGGCACGGCGTGGCCAGCGGCAGCCAGACCCCATTCACCGGGATTTTCCCGTGGCGGGTCCTGTATTTTTCGTCGGCGAACCGCTTTCCGTCCGGTCCCACAACGATCATGCCGCCGGGAACTTCCTTGCTGTAGTGCAACGCCTGCATCGAGAACGTGGTCCGCACCTCCGGCACCTTCAGCGCCATGGACGGTCCGGCATAGTTGTTCATGTGCCAAAGGTCGGCGCCCACGGACATCGCCATGGTGATGCCGTCACCCTCGTTATACGGCGACCCGGAGGTGTAACAGTACGGGATGCCGGGCAGGTAATCGCGGATCATCTGCTGGTTGTTTTCGAAACCACCGCAGGTCAGCACGACCCCCTTGCGGGCCTTGACCGTGACCGGCTTGCCGTCCCGTTCGGCCCGCACGCCCAGAATTTCCTTGGTACTGTCATGCTGGATCAGCGCCCGCCCGGGCGTTTCGTAGAGAATCTGGATCGGGCGCTCCTTCACCAGGCGCTCGAACAGTTGCCAGGTGTAGGAATAGCCGTAGGTCGGGCCGTCATGAAACTTGTGTACACAGTCCGACCCGGGCAGATCGGGGAATTCGATGCCGACCGGCGGATGCTGATGCTCCTGCGGGTCGCCGCCGAGGCTGCGCAGCCAGTCGTTGTTTTTGCCCATTTCCTGCGCCCAGACCTTCACCATGGTCTCCGGCACGGTGAACGGGCCGCACAGCGCGGTCAGATAGGCGGCGGCGCTTTCGGCCGACGACGTGTTCAGGTAGCCCTGGCCGGCAACCCTTGTGTTGCCGCCTTCCTGCCCCTCGGGCGCTTTCTCCAGGATAACGACCTTGGCGCCCAGTTCGTGCGCCGAGACGGCAGCGGCCATGCCCGCCGCGCCAAATCCGACGACGACCACGTCGGCTTCTACGTCCCACTTGCGTGGTATCGAGTTATGCTGATCCATGCGTATTCCTGCCGGCGGAATCAGTCCGCGTTTAATCGGTGCGAATCCGGTCTGGATGCGTCCTGTTGCGAACTGAACAATCCATCACAGCGTCGTGCAACAGCGATATCACGGTTCCGATTTGGCGCGCAATTTTCCGACCCGCCTGGCGGATGGATTTTTCCACAACAACCGAAACGAAACGACCTTATCCCTAGTCCCGGACAGGGAAACAGCCGATCAATAAATCGTCGTGCGCAGGCGTTCGGGATAGTCGCGATCATATTGAACGCCGTCGAACTTGCCTTGGGTGACGTCGGCCAGGATCGTGCCGGTGCTGGGCAGCGCTTTCCGGCTGATGTGCTTCTCCGGGTTCCACAGCTCCGAACGGACCAGCGCCTTGGGGCACTGAAAGTAGACGTTCTCGGCGCGCACGACGATCACCGAACGGGGCAGGGTGCCGCGATACGGAAACCGCGCGATCAGCTCCGGGGCGACGGAAATCGTCGCCCGGCCGTTGATGCGCAGCGTCTCCCCGACGCCGGGGATCAGGAACAGCAGGGAGATGCGATCGTCGCGGACGATATTACGAAGGCTGTCGATGCGGTTGTTGCCGCGCCGGTCGGGGATCAGCACCGTCTTGTCGTCCAGGACATGGACGAAGCCGGCGGGGTCGCCGCGAGGGGAACAATCCAGCCCCTCCGGCCCGACGGTGGCGATGACGACGAAGGGGGACGCCTCGATCATCGACCGGTAGTGCGGGTGGATGTAGTCGAGTTCCTTCAGGATCGCGCCGGGCGGCGATTCGCCGTAAATCGCTTCAAGCGCCGCCTCATCCCCGATCAGATTGTCGCCGCTGATCATGTCCATCGTTCGCATGCTCCTGTGACGCCACTGTCATACAGCTTATACTGATGCGGGACAGAGGAAATGGACAAGGAGGGAACATGTCCGACAAAGACGAGATTCGTGAACTGCTGGCCCGCTATTGCTTCGCGCTGGATGCCGACCGGTTCGAGGATATGGCCGCACTGTTCACCCCGGACGGGGTTTGGGAGACGGCGTTCGGCACCGGGACGGGGCGCGACGGCATCGTGGCACAGGCCCGCGGCATCGCGACCGGTGAGCGGCCACGGCGGGTGCATCTGACGACCAACATCGTGATCGACCTGGACGGCGACACGGCGACGGCCCGGTCCAACTGGGCGCTGGTGCAAAACAGCGCCGCCGGCCCGGTGATCGGGTCGGGCGGCGCCTATGCGGACCGGCTGGTGAAGGTGGACGGGCGGTGGTTCTTCAGGCACCGGACGATCGAGCGGTATATCAAGGCGGGGTGAGGGTTGGGTCCTCTCGCCTTACGCCGCGACGTCCACGACGACGATCTCGGTCGCCTTGGATGCGGTGATCGTCACCGATCGCTCATCGGCGATGGCGACGCCGTCGCGTGCCTGGGCGGTGATGCCGTTCACCGTGATCGACCCGTTGACCGGCACGAGGTAGGCGGCTCGGCCGGGGGCAAGGGTCAGTTCGGTCGTCTGGCCCTCGGCCAGGGTGCCGGCGAGGACGGCGGCGTCGGCGTTCAACGGCAACGCGTCGGTGCCCGCATCGGCCGGACGGCCGCTGGCCAGGACGGAAAGGCCCTTGTTGTCGCGAGGGAACGCCTTGGTGCCCCAGCCGGGTGCGACGCCGCGCTTGTCCGGCATGATCCAGATCTGGAACAGCCGGGTCGGGACGTCTTCCTTGTTGTATTCGGCATGGGTGATGCCGGTGCCGGCGTGCATGACCTGGACGTCGCCGGCTTCGGTGCGGCCCTCGTTGCCCAGGTTGTCGCGGTGGGTGATGGCGCCTTCGCGGATGTAGGTGACGATTTCCATGTCGCGGTGCGGGTGGGGATCGAAGCCGGTGCCGGGGGCGACCTCATCATCGTTCCACACGCGCAGGCGGCCGAGGCCCATGCGCTGCGGATCGTGGTAGCCGCCGAAGCTGAAGTGGTGATGGGCGTTCAGCCATTCATTGCGGAACGCGCCCAGGGTGGCGAAAGGGCGAAGCTGGATCATGGTGGGGGAGTCCTTTCTG
>DATAZJ010000615.1:0-1828 GCA_036272115.1 Rhodopila sp.
CTGCATCAACGCCGGCTGGTATTATATGCGGAAAAACACGGCGCTCTCTGGATTGATAAATTCGGCCAATACCTGCAAGGGGAAGCTCGGTGTGCCGAGATGAGCAACAATCACGTCCGCTGCCCATTCGTCAACGAGGCTGACGGCAGCTAACCGGGTGCCCTTTTCGTTTCCGCGCCGGATGACCGCCTCGATCCCTTCTCATTACGGTCATATCGTCCGGGAAATCCAGAATTCTTGATTTTCGATCCAGTCTCCTGACCCGCTTTGCGCCCCAATCCCTGGCCCAAACTCCGGCGCCGCCGCCGGCCGTCAGTGCTCCGCCGCGCCTGCCAGCACGTAGCGCGCGAGGGCTTGTCCCAGGCAGTCGTTGAGCAAGGCGATGGTTTTGTCGCGCTGGTCGCGGTCGACGCGTTCGAGGTCGACCTGGCCGCTGGTCACCCATCCCTGGGTCAGATCGAACCGGTGGAACAGTGTCACCGCCTGGGTGTCGGCCATCTGTTCCAGCACCGTCTCATAGGGGTTGAGGTCGGCGTTGGCGCGCAGGAAGCGGCTGAACTGGGGGTCGATCAGCACAAGGTCGGCGTGGGCGGCGTCCACGGCGTCGGCGCCGTCCTGCAGGACGCCGTGCAGCATGTCGGGTCGCAGGCCGTGGACGGCCTCCACGGTGCCGGTCTGCCATAGGACAAGATCATAACGATGCGCCGTCAGTTCGTCGCGCAGGACCGGCAGCATCATGTCGGCGGTCATGTTGCGGCCGCCTTTGACGGTCAGGTTGAAATGCTGGTCCGGGCGCATCGCCCGCAGTGCCGCCAGCATGCGGTAGGGAAACGAACGGTCCGGCGCCCGGTAGGCCAGGGCCGGAGCGCCGGATCCGCCGCTTTCGCCCACCGTCGACCCCGACCCAAGCGCCAGGATGTCCACATCGCCCTTGGCTTTCAGCGCGGCGGCGACGCGCACCAGCGGTGCCGACGGTGTGGTCAGGTCGGATGGCATCTCGCAGGCCAGGCTGTTATCCGCCCGCGACGCAGCGGGCGCGACAGCGGCCAGCAACAGCACGACGCAGGCAAAGAGAGGTCGTTTCATAAACTCACCCGCTATCAGTTTCACCCGCTATCAGCCTGGGCGTCCACCGGCAAGAGCGCCGGCGACGGTGGTGGTGGCTTTGACGGCGTTTTCCGGCGTCCCTTGGTCCGGTACCAGGCCGCCAGCGCACCCACGCCCACCATGCCGAGCGCGCCGAAAAGGTTGATGCCGACTTGCATGAAGGCTCGGTCGTCGTATTCCAGGCCGAGCCGGGCGACGAATCCGAATACGATGCCGGAACAGAAGACCGGCAGTGAATTTTGCCCGATCAGTATGAACGGCGCGGCCCAGCGCGATTGCAACCACGGCTGGTGGAAGCGGATCAGGCGCACGCACAGCCAGGTCAGCGCCAGGATCGAGATCAGGCGAAACGGGTAGAGGCCGGTCTTGTCCTCGATCACCAGGTAGCGCAGCACGGCAGAGCCAGAGACCCAGTCCAGGATGTGCGGACGCGGCTCGATGAACACCGTCACGACGACGCCCACCACCGCCACCACCGCGGCGATCGTATCGAACGGCCATCGGCGTCGCGGCGCGGTCATCGGGGCGCAGGCGAGCAGGACGCCGATGACGAACAGGAACTGCCAGGCGAAGGGATCGAAGAACCAGCCCTCGCCGGTCCAGGCATCGAGGTTCAGGCCGGTGAAGCGCACCACCATGTAGATCGCGAACGACAGGCCGAACAGCGCCCTGGGCCATCGCAACAGCCAGACCGTCATGGCGAAGAACACCAGCAGCACCA
>DATAZJ010000616.1:0-5046 GCA_036272115.1 Rhodopila sp.
GCGAAGGGACCGGACGCATGGTATTGAAGACCGACGCCACGGACTTGATAGAACGGGCACCCTCAGCCGACGGGAAACCTGCCTCCTCCCGTTCGCACAAGCCAAAGCCGCAGCCGAACGCCACCGCCCCGATGCCCGAAGCCGCCGTGGCCCCGGACAGTCCAGACCGCTTCATCAACCGCGAACTGTCGTGGCTGGACTTCAACCATCGCGTCCTGGAGGAAGCCGAGAACCCCCGCCACCCTCTGCTGGAACGGCTGCGCTTCCTGTCGATCAGCGCCTCCAACCTCGATGAATTCTATTCCGTGCGGGTCGCCGCCCTCATCGGGCAGGCGAAGGCCGGTGGCACGTTGGTGTCCGCCGACGGCCGCACCGCCGCCCAGCAGTTGACCGCCATCAAGCAGCGCGCCGAACTTTTGCAGGCCGACCAGCAGCGCATCCTCGCCGCGCTTCTCGGCCTGCTGCGTGATGCCGGCGTGGTGCTGTGCGACACCGACTCCCTCTCCGACGAGGACAAATCCTGGCTCGACGCCGCCTTCATGGAACGGATTTTCCCCGTCGTGACCCCGCTGGCGGTCGATCCCGCCCACCCGTTCCCCTTCATCTCCAATTTCGGACTGGTCCTCGCCCTCCATTTGGTGCGGGAAGACGACGGCCTGCCGATGCGCGGCCTGCTGCCACTGCCCAGCCAGATCGAGCGCTTCGTGCGCCTGCCCGCCGGCGCCGTCGAGGACCCGATCCGCTTCATCCTGCTGGACGATCTGGTCGTGCTGTTCCTCGACCGGCTGTTTCCCGGCTTCCGCCTGACCGGCCACGGCCTGTTCCGGGTCATCCGCGACACCGACGTGGAATTCGAGGAAGAGGCCGAGGATCTGGTCCGATCCTACGAAACCGCCCTCAAGCGTCGCCGCCGCGGCGTGTCGATCCACCTGGAAATCGCCGCCGGCATGCCGCCCGAACTGCGCGAGCTGGTGATCGACGAACTCGATGCCGCGCCGGACGAAATCCATGACGACCAGCGCCTGCTGGGCCTCGCCGACATGAAGCAGATGATCGTCGACGACCGCCACGACCTGCTGTTCGCCCCCTACACACCCCGCTTCCCCGAACGCATCCGCGATTTCGGCGGCGACTGCTTCGCGGCGATCAGGGCGAAGGACATCATCGTCCACCATCCCTACGAAAGCTTCGACGTGGTGGTGCAGTTCCTCCGCCAGGCCGCCCAGGATCCGGCGGTCATCGCCATCAAGCAGACCCTGTACCGCACCAGCCGCGACAGCACGATCGTCAACGCGCTGATCGAGGCGTCGGAGGCCGGCAAGTCCGTCACCGCGATGGTGGAACTGCGCGCCCGTTTCGACGAAGAAGCGAATATCCGGCTGGCCCGGCGGATGGAAGCCGCCGGCGTGCAGGTGGTCTACGGTTTCACCGAACTGAAGACCCACGCCAAATTATCGCTGGTGGTACGGCGCGAAGCCGGCGCCATCCGCTCCTACGCTCATTTCGGGACCGGAAATTACCACCCGATCACCGCGCGTATCTACACCGACCTCAGCTTCTTCACCACCGATCCGGCCCTGACCCGCGATTCCGCCCGCCTGTTCAACTTCATGACCGGCTACGCCCGCCCGGAAATCATGGAGGAACTCGGCTTCAGCCCGCTGACCACCCGGACCAGGCTGCTGGCGCTCATCGACAAGGAAATCGCCTTCGCCCGGGACGGCAAGCCGGCGACGATCTGGCTGAAGATGAACAGCCTGACCGATGTCGAGCTGATCGATGCGCTGTACAAAGCCTCCCGAGCCGGCGTGAAGGTCATGGGCGTGATCCGCGGCATCTGTTGCCTGCGCCCCGGCGTGCCCGGCCTGTCGGACAACATCCGCATCAAGTCGATCGTCGGCCGTTTTCTTGAACATGGCCGCGTCTACGCCTTCGGCAACGGTCGCCCGCTGCCCAGCCGGTATGCCAAGGTCTTCATCAGTTCCGCCGATTGGATGGAGCGCAATATGGACTGGCGGGTCGAGACCCTCGTCCCCATTCATAACCCCACCGTCCACGCGCAGGTGCTGGACCAGATCATGGTGATCAATCTGAAAGACTCGCTGCAATCGTGGGAACTCAGCGCCGCTGGCGCCTGGACCCGTGTCGAGCCCGGCCGCCAGCCTGTCTCCGCCCACCATTACTTCATGACCAACCCGTCTCTCTCCGGTCGCGGATCGGCACTGCACGGACCGCCGGTGGCCGTGCCATCCCCGCTGACCGGCACCAAGCGCCAGGACCGGGTGACGCAGGACTGACGCATGCCATTTCCCACCCCCCCTAAATTGCCGCGCTGCGGCGTCGTCGATCTCGGGTCCAATTCCGTCCGGCTTGTGGTCTACGAAGGCCATACCCGCAACCCGATGCCGATCTTCAACGAAAAAGCCGTGCTCCGTCTCGGCCGCGGCCTGCAATCGACCGGACGGCTGAACGAGGACGGCATGGCCCAGGCGCTGACCGTCATGCACCGCTATCACGCCGTCGCCCGCGCCATGGGAGCAAACCCGTTCGAGGTGCTGGCGACCGCGGCGGTCCGCGACGCCGCCAACGGACCAGCCTTCGTCGAGTCCCTGCGCGACCGGCTGCCGAACGTGCCGATCCACATCCTGTCCGGCGCCGAGGAAGCCGCCTACTCCGCCGACGGCATGCTGTGCGGTATCCCCGCCGCGGACGGCGTGCTCGCCGATATCGGCGGCGGATCCCTCGAAGTCGTCCGCCTGGTCGACGGCACCCGCGGCCCCTCGCAGACATTGCGCCTGGGCGTAATCCGCCTGGCCGAGCGCTCGGCTGGCGACCCGGTGCGCGCCCGCGCGATCGCCGAGGAAGACCTGCAAACCGTCCCCTGGCTCGGACAGGCTGCCGGCAGCGACCTGTACCTGGTGGGCGGTGCCTGGCGCGCCTTGGCCCGCATCCACATGGCGCAGACCAGCTATCCGCTGAACATGGTGCACCACTACACCATCGGGCGGGAGGAAGCGCGCGACCTCGCCGGCCTGATTTCCACCGCGCCGCGCAAGGGGTTGGAGCGGCTGCCCGGCGCTCCACGCCGCCGTATCGACGATCTGCCGTTCGCCGCCGTGGCGCTCCGCCGCCTGCTGCGCGTCACCGCCGCCCGCCGGGTGGTTTTCAGCGCCAGCGGCCTGCGCGAGGGCTGGTTCATGCGCCGCATGCCGCGCGAGATCCAGGAGCAGGACCCACTGCTCAGCGCCGCCCATGAACTCGCCGCCCGGCATGGCCGCGATCCGTCGTTGCCGCCGGCACTGCTGGCATGGACCCGGCCGCTGTTCCCACGCGAAACCGCCCACGCCGAGAGACTGCGCGAGGCAATGTGCTGGATGTCCGACATCGGCAGCCACGACCACCCGGAATTCCGCGCCGAACAGGCATTCCTGCGCGTCCTGCGCCAGCCGGGCGTCGGACTGGACCACCACTCCCGCGCCTTCCTCGCCCTGGCCGTGGCGCTGCGTTACGATGCTGAATCCGATGCCCCCTTCCTGCGCCCATCGCGCCTGCTGCTGGATGTCGAGACGGCCAACCGCGCCGAAGTGCTGGGGATCGCGCTGCGCCTGGCCTACACCCTGTCGGCCGGCACCAAGGACCTGCTCGCCGGCACCAGGCTACGGATCGAGGAATCCAGGTTGCTGCTGCTCCTGCGCGAAAACAGCGGCGTGTTCGCCGGGGAGAGCGTGATCCGCCGACTGGAACGGCTGGCCCAGGCGATCGGACTGCAAGCCGCGGCCGAACGCGACGTGCTGGCACCCGCCGAATGATCCGCCGCGCCCGCCCCGACGAAGCCGGCGCGATGCGCGACGTCGTCCTGTCAGCCTACGAGCGCTACGTCGCCGTGATCGGCACCGAACCAGCCCCGATGCTGGACGACTACGCCGTTCGGATCGCGGCGGACCAGGCCTGGGTGCTGCAGGACGCCGGCACGATCGCCGGCGTCCTGATACTGGAAAATCAACCGGATCGTTACTTGCTGGACAACATCGCCATCCATCCGGATCGGCAGGGACGAGGTTTTGGGAGGATGCTCCTGGATTTCGCCGAGACCGAGGCCGCGCGCCACGGCCACAACGCCATCACTCTGTACACAAATGCACTGATGGTCGAAAACATCGCCATCTACGCGGCGCGAGGCTATATCGTGCAGACCCGCCGGACCGAGAAAGGCTTCGACCGGGTCTACATGCAAAAGCCGCTGGTTCGGCCCTCATCCGGTGCCCCCGCATAGGCCATCGAGGGATCCATTTCCCCAATGCCCCGCCAACAGTTAGGCTGACGGCCACGCGAGCCGTAGCGGCCCCGCAACACAAGAGGACGGCAACCGAAGGATCATCCGGGCATTGGGCGTTCGTACCTCGACAGCAGCGCTGTTCAACATCATCGCATTGCGACTGGGCAAGCCGGCCAGCGGTCACGACGTCATCGTCGACGAGCCACCGGACGTGGCCCCAGCCGCGGAACATCCCCCGCAACCCAAGGTCACCGGATCCGGCCGCGGGACAGCCGGCATCACGCAATACGGTCAATGGACAGAAGCCGTCTTCGGGCAGGCAATACCCGTCCCAGGGGTCCTGTTCGCGGCGAGTTTCGCCGGTGACTCCGTCTGGGGCAAAAAAACCCACGAAGCCCTGCTCAACGTCGAATTGGCCTATGTGGAGCATCTGTGCCGGCAACTGAAGGGCAACAACGTACCCGGCGCGCTCGTCGAATTCGGCGTGTTCGAAGGCTGGTGGATCAATCATTTCTATGAGGTCTCCAAACATCTCGGCCTCGATCGTCCAATCATCGGCTACGACAGTTTCCAGGGCTTGTCCGCGCCGCATCCGGTTCACGATGACCCATTCTGGCAGGCGGGACAGTATGCCGCCTCCCTCGACGCCGTATCGCGCAACGTGAAACTCGCTGAACGAGACCGTATCAAGCTCATTCCCGGGTTTTTCTCCGACAGCCTGCGAACGCCGGAGGCCGCGGCCGTCGGCCAGATCGCCTACGCCCGCATCG
>DATAZJ010000617.1:0-3999 GCA_036272115.1 Rhodopila sp.
TCGCAGGTCGAACTGGCCGACAAACTCGGCTACCACTACGCCTGGGAGGTCGAGCATCACTTCCTGGAAGAATACTCCCACTCCCCCCAGCCCGAGGTCTTCCTCGCCGCCGCCAGCCAGCGCACGAAACAGATCCGCCTCGGCCACGGCATCATCCAATTGACCACCAACCACCCCGCCCGCGTCGCCGAGAAAGTCGCCTGCCTCGACCTCGTCAGCAACGGCCGCGTCGAATTCGGCATGGGTGAGGGCGCCAGCATCACCGAACTGGGTCCGTTCAACCGCCAGATGGAGGACAAGCAGGCGGTGTGGGAGGACGGCGTCCGCTGCGTGCTGCCGATGTTCAAGGACGGCGGCTGGGAATACGACGGCCCCTATTTCAAATTCCCGCTGCGTAACGTCCTGCCCAAGCCGATTCAGAAGCCGCATCCCCCGCTCTGGGTCGCCTGCTCCCAACTGGAAACGATCGAGATGGCCGGCCGCTGCGGCATCGGCGCCCTGGGCTTCCAGTTCCTCTCAGCGGAAATGGCCCACGCCTGGGTCCACGCCTACTACAATTCCTTCGTGCTGCGGCAGAAGAAACTGGCCGACTACCAGTCCAACTGCAACATCGCCATGGTCAGCTACTTCATGTGCGCCGAAACCGACGAAGAGGCGCGCCGGCGCGCCGACGGCGTAACATTCTTCCAGTTCTCCCTGGCCTACTACAGCAGCTCCCGCAACCGCGAACGCGCCGCCCCCGGAACGGTCAGCTTGTGGGAAGAATACCTGAAGTGGAAGGCGGAAAACCCCGAACTGGCGGAGAAAGCCCTGACCGGCGGCCTGATCGGCTCCCCCGAGACGATCCGCAAAAAGCTCCGCCGCTTCGAATCCTCCCACGTCGACCAGATCATCCTGCTGAACCAGGCCGGCAAGAACACCCACCCGCACATCTGCGAAAGCCTCGAACTGTTCGCTCGCGAGGTCATGCCGGAATTCACCGCCAAGGAACCCGAACACCAGGAATGGAAGCGCAAGGTCCTCGCTCGTGAAATCGAACTGGAGGACATCGACACCACCCCCTACAAGGACCGCGCCGGCGTTGGCAAAGGCGTCGCAATCAACCGCCTGGCCACCGCCGCGGCATGACCCATCCATCATGGTTCGAGGTCCAGCAACCCCGAACCATGATGTCTATCACTCTCAAGATCGTGAGTTGGATCACGTGCCTTTATCTTGACTGAACCCTCCACGCCGGCTCATGCCGCAATCAGGCGTCGTGGGAACCAGTAACGTCCAACGCTTGCCCGACCGCCACGCCGCCGCATCCGTGACACCCGCACCTCAGACGGGTGAACGAACAGGGAGGTTGCCATGGCAAACGTGGAACGGGTTCCTTGTACCCGGCGCGTAAGGACAATCCAGAACACCAGTTTGTTACTGATCTTTATCATCTGTGTCGTGAACTACATGGATCGCGGCACACTGTCCGTCGCCAATCCGCTCATCCGCAACGAACTCGGCCTTTCGATCGCCGAGATGGGCGTGCTGCTCTCGGCATTTCTCTGGCCCTACGCCTTCACCCTTCTGGTGGCGGGCGCCATCGTCGATCGCGGCAAGCCAAGGCGCGTGCTGACGATCTCGCTGATCGTCTGGTCGATCGCCCAGGGTGCCGCCGGATTCATCGCCAGCTATGGCCAGTTCCTCCTCGCTCGGGCGTTGCTGGGCGTCGGCGAGGCGCCGATGTTCCCCACCGCGGCGCGCGTGGTGAAAGATTGGTACCACGAAAACGACCAGGCCCTGGGCGTCGGCATCTGGAACGGCGCCCCTTCGCTTGGCACCGCGATCGCCCCGGCCTTGCTCACCCCGCTGATGCTGGTGTTCGGCTGGCGCTGGATGTTCATCATCATGGCCGGCGTAGGCGTCGTCCTCGCCGCCGTCTGGTATGCGGTCTATCGCGACTTCAACGCCGAAACGCTGGACGAAATGGACCGGCATTACTTGTATGCCGGCGGAGAAGCCCCCGAATCGCACCCGGTCCACGCCGCCGCCTGGGGTAAACTGTTCAGCTTCCGAGCAACCTGGGGACTGATCCTGGGCTTCTTCGGCAACGTCTATATCGGTTGGCTGTTCATCGCCTGGCTGCCCGGCTACCTGGAAATGCAGCGCCACATGAGCATCCCGAAAACCGGATTCGTTGCTTCCGTGCCATTCCTGTTCGGCCTGGTCGGCAGCATCCTGGGCGGCTATCTCGCCGACCGGCTGACCTCCCGAGGCATGACCTCGATCGCCAGCCGCAAGCTGCTGACAGTCATCGGCATGGTCGCGATGTCGCTCGCCACCTTCGTCGCGGCCGAGACCGCCAGCAACTTCATCGCCGTCGCCTCGATCTCGGTGGCGATCTTCTTCGGCTTCAGTGCTTCCGGCACCTCCTGGTCGCTCGCCAATGCCTGCGCTCCGCCAAGCTATGCGGCGTCCCTCGGCGCCATCATGGACTTCGGCGGCTTCATCGGCGGCGCACTGGCCCCGATGGTCACCGGCTTCGTCGTCCAGGCCACCGGATCGTTCACCCCGGCGCTGCTGGTGGCCGGCGCGATCGGCCTGTGCTCCGCCGCTGCCTATGTTGTCTTCATCCCCGCCGAACCGATCCGAACCACGACACTTGCCCGCGGATTGGCCTGACCCAAGGACGGTCCCCCACCCCTGACCCTGGCCACGCCCGATCCACTCGGCCTACGATCGGCAACCACCCAGGAACAAGGGGACCGTCCATGACCACCCTGGCAACCCAGATCGCCCAGCGCATCCATGCCCTCCGCTACGAGGACATCACGCCCGACGTCCTCACCTGGACCACCAGCGCCTTCGTGGACACCGTCGGCGTCACCCTCGCCGGCATTCAGGAGGACGGCCCGCGCATCCTGCTGAAAGTCCCCGGCATCGCCGCCGCACCCGGCCCGGCGCTGATCCTGGGCACCACACGTCGCACCAGCGTGCTGGACGCCGCCTTGGTCAACGGCACCGCCTCCCACGCGCTGGACTACGACGACGTCGCCGGCTCGATGGGCGGCCACCCCTCCGCCATGCTGGTCCCCGCCCTGATCCCCCTGGCCGAATCCCTGGGCAGCAGCGGCCGAGACCTCGTCCTCGCCTACGTCGCCGGCTTTGAAACCGAGTGCCGCATCGCCCGCGGCGTACACCACCACCACTACGACAAAGGCTGGCACCCCACCGCCACGCTCGGCATCTTCGGCACCGTCGCCGGCGCCGCAAGCCTGCTGCATTTGTCCATCGACCAGACCGCCATCGCCCTGGGCATGGCCGCCTCCTTCGCCGCCGGCCTCAAGGCCAATTTCGGCACCATGACCAAGCCCCTGCACGTCGGCCACGGCGTCCGCGACGGCCTGTTCGCCGCGCTGATGGCGCAGCAGGGCTTCACCGCCAACCCCGCCGCGTTCGAGCACAAGCAAGGCTTCCTCGACGTCTTCAACGGCCCCGGCACCTACGACACCGCCCGCATCCTGGACGCCTGGTACAACCCGTTCGAGTGCGGCGGTGCCGGCGACCCCGGCCTGAAGCCCTACCCATGCTGCGGCAGCATCCACCCGTCGATCGGCCGGATGATCGACCTCGCCCACCGCCACGACCTGCACCCCGAACGCGTCGCCCGCATCACCGTGCTGCCGCACCCCCGCCGCCTGCCGCACACCAACAATCCCGACCCGCGCACCCCGCTCGCCGCCAAGTTCAGCATGCAATACTGCGTCGCTCGGGCGCTGGTGGACCGGTCGGTGAAGCTGTCGGATTTCGAGGGCGATGCGCCGATGGACCCCGTGGTGCGGGGGCTGATGCAGCGGCTGGAGGTCCGGCCGCACTCTGACATGCCAGAGGATTGGGGGACCGAGATCGTTGTCGAGACGGTGGATGGCGGGCGGTTCGCGTCTCGGCTGGACGATTACCCGAGCCGGGGGCCGGCGGGTGATCCGATGACGCGGGCGGAGCTTTGGACGAAGTTTGCCG
>DATAZJ010000618.1:0-8194 GCA_036272115.1 Rhodopila sp.
GCGATCTCCGCCATTGCATCCTGACCGTAAAGCCGCCCCAGCAAATACAGTGTCGTATCGATCGCCAGCGACACCCCGCCGCCGGTCACAACGCCCGCATCCACCACCTGTGCCGCCACGGTCCGAACCGAACCGCCACGACCAAGCTGTTCCAACGGCGCGACAGAATCTGTCTCAACCGCATGGCGCCGAGTCGTGGCGCAACGCCCGTCCAGCACCCCGGAAACACCCAAAATCATCGCCCCGGTGCAGACCGAGGCGAGCCCCTCCGGCCGCAACCGCCGCAGAAACGCCAGGATCGCCTCATCGGCCGCGGCCCCCGGCCAGCCCGCACCGCCGCAGACGATCACCACATCGCATTCCGGCGCCGCATCGATTCCATGATCGGCCTGCACCGTCAGCCCTCCGGCCAACCGCACCGGGCCGACCCGCCGGGCAACAACGGTCGCAGCAACGTTCGGCGGCACCCGGCGCGCCATCGATATCACCCCGACGGTCCCGCCGAGGTCGATCAGCTCCACGCCCTCGTAAACCAGCACGCCGAACAACGCCGGGTCGGAAACCTGCTTCATACCCGCCACACTTGCTGCCGCCCGTCACTCTGGCACGCGACCCGCACCCCGGTCGACCGTCGCCCGGATATCCCCTTCACGCAACCGTCGTAAAACGGTAATCGAGTGGCAACGCAGCATCGGTAACGGCTGCGAACCAACACAGGTGAGGAAACCGTCGATGAAGCGCCGCACATTGCTTGCCACCCCGATCGCCTTGGCGGCCACCCGTGTCCGGGCGGCGGAGAAGACCAAGATCCTCTGGTGGCACGCGATGACCGCGGCCCTGGCGGATCAGGTCAACCACATCGCCAACGGCTTTAACGCCAGCCAGAACGAGGTGGAGATCCAGGCGGTCTACAAAGGCGGCTACGCCGACACCATGACCGCGGTCATCGCCGCATCCCGAGCCGGCCAGGCGCCGCATCTGGTGCAGATCTTCGAGGTCGGCACCGGCACCATGCTCGCCGCCCGCAAGGCGGTGAAGCCGGTCTGGGAACTGGCGAAGGAAACCGGCCTGGCGATCGACCCGAAGGCCTACATCCCCGCCGTCCGCGGCTATTACAGCCTCAGCGACGGCCGCATGGCGTCGATGCCGTTCAATTCCTCGACCGCCGTGATGTGGTATAACAAGGACGCGTTCCGCAAGGCGGGACTCGATCCGGACAAGGCCCCTGCGACATGGCAGGAAGTCCGCAAGGCCGCCGAGACGATCAAGGCAAAGAACGCTGCCCCGGTCGCGATGACGACCTCCTGGCCGGTCTGGGTCCAGATGGAGCAGTACAGCGCGCTGCATGATCTGCCCTTCGCCACGAAATCCGACGGCTTCGATGGGCTGGATGCCGAACTGACGTTCAACAACAAGGGGCAGGTCAAGCACATCGAACGGCTGCTGCAGATGTCGAAGGAAGGCAGCTTCAAATACGCCGGCCGCGATAACGCTCCCGACCCGCTGATCGTGTCCGGTGAGGCCGCCATTTCGTTCGGGTCGTCCTCGTCCCGCGGCGACCTGGTCAAATCCGCGAAGTTCAATTGGGCGGAGGCGTACCTTCCCTACGATCCGGACATCATCAAGACGCCCAAGAACTCGATCATCGGCGGCGCCAGCCTGTGGACCATGACGGCGCCCGGCCGGACCCAGGCGGAATACAAGGCGGTGGCCGAATTCCTGAAATACATCGGCAAACCCGACGTGGACGCGACCTGGTCGCAAAAAACCGGCTATGTGCCGGTGACGTTCGCCGGCTACGAGCTGTCCAAGCAGCAGGGGTTCTTCACGAAGAATGTCGGCGCCGACATTCCTGTCGAGCAGCTCGCCCGCGGCACTGTAACGCCCAACACCAAGGGCCTCCGGCTCGGCCGCCTGCCGGAAATCCGCAATATCATCGAGGAAGAACTGGAAAAGGCCCTGCAAGGCGGCCAAAGCGCGCAGCAAGCCATGGACGTCGCCGTGACCCGCGGCAACCGGGTGCTCAGGGAGTTCGCCAAGGCCGCCAAGGCGTAACGATGGATCGCCGCACGATCTTCAACGGACGTTTGCTGCCGGTGGCGCTGTTGCTGCCGCAGCTTCTGTTGACGATCTTCTTCTTCTACTGGCCGGCGGGGCAGGCGGTGTGGTCCAGCCTGACCACTCAGGACGCCTTCGGTCAGGGCTGGGTCTTCGTCGGTATGGACAACTTCGTCGACCTGTTCACCGATCCGTTATATGTCGCCTCCATCATCCGGACGGTGTTCTTCTGCCTCGCGGTCAGCGTGCTGGCGATGGGCGTCGCGCTGGCATTGGCGGTGTTCGCCGACCGGTCCATCGCCGGACGAGGCGTCTACCGCACGCTGCTGATCTGGCCCTACGCGATTGCACCGGCGATGTCGGCGGTGCTGTTCCTGTTCGTGCTGAATCCCCGGGTCGGCCTGTTGGGCCGCTGGCTGAACGATCACGGTATCGCCTGGGATTACGCCCTGAACGGCAACCAGGCGATGCTGATGGTGGTGTCCGCCAGCGCGTGGAAACAGGTCAGCTACAACTTCATCTTTTTCCTCGCCGGCCTGCAGTCCATCCCACGCGCGGTGACCGAGGCCGCCAGGATGGACGGCGCCAAGGGCTGGCACCGCTTCCGCACCATCACCTTCCCATTGCTGTCGCCCACCACCTTCTTCCTGCTGGTGGTCAACGTGGTCTATGCCGCATTCGACACATTCGGCACGATCTACGCGCTGACCCAGGGCGGCCCGGGACAGGACACCCAAACGCTGGTGCTGAAAGTGTTTCTAGACGGCGTGATTAACCAGGATATCGGTTCATCATCGGCCCAATCCGTGGTGCTGATGGTCGGCGTGATCGCCATCACCGCCGTGCAGTTCCGCTTCATGGGACGAAAAACGGTGTCATGAAAAACCGGCCGGACTATCTCGCCCACGCGGTCCTGATCCTCGGCGTCGTGCTGTTCGCGCTGCCCGTATGGCTGGTATTCGCCGGGTCCACCCAGGACTCTGACGCCATCATGCGCGGCGATCTGTCGCTGATCCCGAATCTCGCCAACCTGTCGGTCTACAAGCGTGTTCTGCTGGACGGCACGATGGGCACCGAGCCGGTCTGGCACATGCTGATGATCTCCCTCGGCATGGCGCTGGCGATCGCATGCGGCAAGATCTTCATCTCCATCCTGTCCGCCTACGCCGTGGTGTTCTTCCGGTTTCCATTCCGTCAGGTGGCGTTCTGGCTGATTTTCGTGACACTGATGCTGCCGGTGGAGGTCCGCATCATCCCCACCTATGCCGTGATGGCGGATTTCGGCCTGATCAACACCTTCACCGGCCTGTGGGTGCCGCTGATCGCGTCGGCCACCGCCACGCTGCTGTTTCGCCAGATCTTCACCGCCATCCCCGACGAACTGGTGGAGGCCGCCCGTATCGACGGCGCCGGCCCGCTGCGCTTCCTGTGGGACATCGTGCTGCCGGTCTCCCGCACCAATATCGCCGCGCTGTTCGTCATCCTGTTCGTCTACGGCTGGAACCAATATCTGTGGCCATTGCTGGTTGCTACCAATCAGGGCCTGGATACGATCGTGATCGGTATCGTCAAGATGATCGGCGAGGACACACAGACCGATTGGGCCGCCGTCATGGCGACCGCCGTCCTGGCATTGCTGCCGCCGGTCCTGGTCGTCGTTCTGATGCAACGCTGGTTCGTCGCCGGCCTGACCGAAGGCGAGAAGTAGATGGCCACCCTGGAACTGCAAGGCTTGCGCAAGAGTTTCGCCACGACGCAGGTGCTGCGCCAGATCGACCTGGCGTTGGCCGACGGGGAGATGCTGGTGATCGTCGGTGCCTCCGGCTGCGGCAAGTCCACCTTGCTGCGCCTGGTGGCGGGGCTGGAGACGCCCACCGCCGGCCGCATCACCATCGGCGGCCGCGACGTGACCGGCCTGGACCCCAGCGAGCGGGACATCGCCATGGTGTTCCAGAACTACGCGCTGTATCCGCATATGTCGGTTTTCGACAACATGGCATACGGCCTGCGCATCCGCGGACTGTCCCGCGGCGAGATCACCCGGAAGGTGGAAGACGCCGCCGCGCTGCTGGGCCTGGACGCGCTGCTGGCGCGCAAGCCCAGACAGCTATCGGGCGGCCAGCGGCAGCGCGTGGCGATGGGCCGGGCGATCGTCCGGGACCCGAAACTGTTCCTGTTCGACGAACCGCTGTCCAACCTGGACGCGAAACTGCGGGTGCAGATGCGCGCCGAAATCCGCCGCCTGCAACGGCGCCTGGGCGTCACCAGCCTGTACGTGACTCACGACCAGGTGGAGGCGATGACCCTTGGCGACCGGCTGTTGATCCTGCACGAAGGCACGCCGGCGCAACTCGCCACGCCGATGGAGGTGTTCGAGCACCCTGCCGACACCTATGTCGCGGGATTTGTCGGCTCCCCGACGATGAATTTCCTGCCCGGCCATCTGGTGCATGACGGCACCGCGGTCCAACTCGCGGCCGGCCCGCTGATCCCGCTTCAGGGGCGGCGTTCAGGTGATGCCGTCACACTGGGCATCCGGCCGGAGCATCTGACCTTGGGCGGTTCCGGCCTGACCTTGACGGTCGATCTGATCGAGCCACTGGGATCGGAGACATTGCTGCATGGGCGGCTGCCCGGCCACGACGCCGATGCGATGACTGTGAAGGTTGCGGGCGCGGTGCAGGCAACCGAGACCGTTACTGTCGGCGTTCAGGCCGATCAGGCGCATGTGTTCGATGCCGGGACCGGAAAGCGGATCGATCCCTCGGGTCACTGAACCGGCTACGAGACAGTCGGATGGCCGTTGATCAAACCTGCGTCCGTGAGGGACATGATAGGATAAGCACCCGGCTGACTCGCGAAAGTGGCTGAAAAGCCCGATCCCGGGTTGTTTTCGACATTCAAGGTGAAGTCACCTGCCGCAAGCAACGGCAGCGTCGGGCTACCGCTGGGTTGCGGCCACGGGGCCGAGAAGGCGTTGCTTGTTGTGCCTTGTGCATTCACGGAGAACGGGTGTGTCCCGCCGTCCCCACCGGAAATGAAGCGGTTCGGTCCCGTCGCGCTGATGCCGATGGTCGCGGTGGAAATGACGGACGATGCCGCATCGGTTGTGCGGCCGCCCACCGTATCGGTGTCGGCGATGGTGAAATTCGTCGTGACCGTTTGACCTGGCGCAACCTGACCTGTCGTCGGCTTGAAAACCAGCCCATCCAGTGTGTCGGTCACCGCGGCGGAGGATCCTGAAACCGTATAGACACCGGTCATGGCATTGTAATGGCCGCCGCCCAGGTTGGTCAGCATGCCGTTCGCCGCCGCGGACAGCGTTACCATTACGGCTTCGGTCTGGTTGGCATTGGCATCGCCGATGGTGACGCCGGAGAATGGCGCGATCGTTCCGTGGTCGGTCGCCGCCTGGCCTGCTTTGGCGCCAGTGATCGCCGGCGGGTTCGCCAGGCCATTCAATTCGGCCACGATCGCCGCCGCTGCCGCCGCGGTGTCGATGTAGACCCCGGCCGTGGCGGCGACCGATGTGGTGCTGTCGGTGACGCTGAGCCCGCTTGTATCGGTGTCGGTAATGGTGAAGCCGGTGGTGACGGCCTTATCGGGGGCGACGTCTGCCGGCGTGAAAACCAGCCCGTCGAGCGCGGTCGTGATCGCGGCAGCCGAACCGGTGACGGTATAGACGCCGGTCGCTGCGTTGTAGCTGCCACCGTCAAGGTTGGTCAGCGTGCCAGTTCCGGCCGCTGATGGCGTGACCGTCACGGTTTCGGTCTGGGCGGCATTGGGATCACTGATCAGCACGTTGGCGAAAGGTGCGACCGTCGTTTGGCCGGTCACACCCTGGCCGGCCTCGGTACCGCTGATGGCCAATGGCTCCGCGACGGCCGTGGCGACGACCGATGTGGTGGCGTCGGTATCGCGAACCCCATCGGTGTTCATATCGGTGATGGTGAATCCGGTGGTAACGGTCTGCCCCGGGGGGACTTGACCCGGTGCCGGGTTGAACACCAATCCGTCGACGGCGGTGGTGACCGCGGCAGCAGACCCGTCCACCGTGTACACGCCGCTCGCCGCATCATAACTGCCGCTGCCAAGGTTGGTCAGCGTTCCGTTCGCGGCCGAGGAGAGTGTAACCGTTACGAATTCGCTCTGGCCGGCGGTGGGATCCGAGATCACGACGGCGGAGAACGGTGCGATCGTCGCTTGGCCAGTCACCGACTGGCCGGCTTCGGTACCGACGATGATCGGCGCCGCGGCCCCCGCGCCGCCTGGCGAAAGGTAATCAATCTGTGGCGGGAATGATCCTGAACCATCTGAGGCAGCATAGGTGTAGCTGATCGTGACCGTGGCGCCGGCCTCGGTCAGCAATTCGGCCGCCAAGTCGGCGGGGCCGGTCAGAACTGAGGGGCTGTTGGCAGCGATTGGCAGTGCGATCGTGCCGGAACCGATAAAGGCTGACAGGTTGCCGGTAACGTCCGACGAGGTGACCTCGGTACCCGTCAGGCTGGTCAGATTCTCTCCCGAGGCGCCGGCGAAATCGATCGTCCCGTCGAATGCGGCCAGGTTCGTGGCACTGTTGATGGACGGGTCGGCCGTGGCAACACCGAGGTCGTTCGGCAGGGTCAATGTGATGTCGGCCGTCTCGGTCAGGCCGATCGAGGTTGATGTCGATCCGAGATTCTCCGCAGCAAGACCGGCATTGATGTCGCCGGTGATTGTCAGGTTGACCGACAGCAGTGCGCCAAGCGCGGGATTGAACTGGTTGGCTGTGACGATGGTGTTCCAATCGGTCGTGCGGTCGCTGACGGCCAGTGTCTGCGGCACGGTCGTCCGTGTCACAGAGGGTTCGTACGGCAAGCTGCCGATTCCGACAGTGGAAGAAAAATTGCTGCTATACTCACCGGAGCTATCGGAGCCATTTGCCGACGGCTGGTAATTGTACTGCACATTCACCGTGGCGCCGGCCTCGCCCTGGGTGAGGCCCAGCAGATTGCCGTCGGCGTACAGGCGTGAACTTACCTGGCTGTGCGCGGTCAGATCGATCGACCCGGTCCCCACGAAAGCCGCGCCGGTTCCCGGGCTTGGAATATAGTCCGAAACGACGGTTGCCACGCTGGAAAACTCCGACACCACCGTACCCGAAGTGCCGATGAAGTCGGCTGTTCCGTCGTACGCCGCCAGGTTGAGCGTCGTGCTCGCTTCCGGACTGACTGACGCCAACCTGGTGCCGTCGGGCGCGGTGACATCGATGGTGCTCGGCAGGTCGATTTGCAGGGAGGCCGCGGTCGCACCGAGATTCTGGATCGCCGCGGTACCGGTGACGTCACCCACGATGCCCACATCGATGTCGGCCAGCGTGCCGAGCGAGGGGTCGAACTGGTTGAAGCTAAGCGGAACATTCCAGCCAGGCGCGGAATCGGCAACGGTTTGGGTCTGGAGGATCGTCGGCTCGGTCGTCATAACACTCCTCTACGCTCGTTACCCTTTAACTACCATACGAACTAGATCGGCACAATAAGACAACGTTTTTTGTCTTGCTGATGTCATCTCATGAAGAAGGTCGTTTCGCTACCCATAGTAGCGAAACCCCGTCATGCCGCAACTCAGTCGTGGACGCCACGACGCCTGACGGAAAATCAGAAACAGGATCAAGCTATGTAACGTTCTGCATCTTCCACGAGAAGAAATCGATCGTTCAACAACTTACCTATTACTGTATGCAGCGCGTCGGCATAAGCCGTTCCGGGATATCGAACCGCCAGGGATGCCCGGGGATCATCCCCCCGTTCCGCCTCGGTCGTCGCGAACGGCAGGAATGTACCCTCGCGGTCGGCAAGCTCACCGGCAGGATAGGGGGGTCTGTACAGGTTCCAGCCAGTGAACGTGCCACGCGGAACCGCGATATCCGGCAGCCGGATACCGGCGATCTCATTGCCGTCGGCATCGACCTGGGGCACCAGCGTGACGTAGGCACGTGCCGGTGGCTTCGGATCGGTCCAATCCTCCAGCGGCGCCGCATCGTTCGCCGCGTGCGGCCGAATCAGCCCGGGAATCGCCGGGAAGGCGACGGCTGCCGCGGCTACCAGTGTCCCATCGACGATCCGCGGTATGCGGCTGTCCGGCGGCAACCGTCCCG
>DATAZJ010000619.1:0-33509 GCA_036272115.1 Rhodopila sp.
ACCACGCCGATCACCGGCGTGGTAAACACCTGCGCCGCCGGACTCATCGAGATAAACGTGATCGAAATACCGGCCAGCGACCCAAGCAACGCCGCACGCGGGGTGATCTTCCGGATATATGGCCCGATGAAACCGCCGGCCATCAGCACAAAGCTCTGGATGAACACCCAGGTCAGCCCGGCCTCCCAGGCTTGCACCGGATCGTTGGTGGCCAGCTTTATCGGCAGCATCACCACAAACGTCACCACAAACATATGCGGCACGCTGATGCCCGAGGGCAGCGCGCAGACATCGGTCCGCCCGGTCTTGCGAGCGAGGTTCCATGCCAGGAAAGCATAATATCCGGTGCTGAGGAACAGCATCATCCCCAGTGCCGGCAAGATGCGGCCAAACACCATCGCATCCGGCATCTTCAGTACAAACCGCAGCAGCCCGGTCAATACCAGGGTATTCACCAGGATATTGGTCCCGAACCCGAACAGAGCATTCCAGTCACCCGGAACCCAGAATTTTGGCCTGTAGCCAATTGCACTATTCCCGCTCATTATGCTGCGCCTTTCATCATTGTTCGCTCGAAATCGCTCGAATGACCGGCGCCGAGGGCGCGACCCAACCAAAAATGCCTCCCTGCGCGGCAATCATCCGCAGTCCCATCTCATGGAACTCAGGGAAGTAGGAGCCACAGCAATCGCTCACCACCAGGCAGTCATAGCCGCGGTCGTTCGCCTCCCGCACCGTGGTGTTGACGCAGACCTCCGTGGTGACACCCGTCACGACAAGCTGCTGGATGCCCCGATTTTGCAGGATGGCGTGCAAGTCGGTCGCGAAGAACGCACCCTTGCCCGGCTTGTCGATCACCGGTTCCCCGGCGGCCGGATACAGCTCGGGGATGATGTCGTGACCAGCCTCGCCACGCACCAGGATCCGGCCCATCGGACCCGGATCGCCGATGCAAGTGACGGAACGTCCACGAATTTTCTTCGCGGGCGGCAGATCGGTCAGGTCGGGACGATGGCCTTCCCGCGTATGGATCACCAAACCGCCGGCGCCCCGCCACGCCGCCAGCAGCGCTCGGTTCGGCTCGATCGTCCGGCGAAGCTGGGAAACGTCATTGCCCAGCATCTCCCCGAACCCGCCGGGCTCCAGAAAATCGCGCTGCATGTCGATGATCAGCAGCGCGGCGGCCGCCAGGTTCAGGCTGTAGTCATACGGCTTCGCTTCGACCAGCATCCCCGCCCCCACAACAGTCTCGATGCCGGTACGGAATGCAAATTCAGGGCCATCTCAAAAAGGTGATCGCGCGAGCCAGGCCGACCCGGGATCGCCAGCTTCCCGCGGAAATGCCGCTTCACACGTTCGAGTCATCCTGCGCGACAACCCATGATACATAAACCGGCGCCACCCGATTCGACGCCTGCCTCCAGTTGAGAGACGATCATCCCATGCACTTCGATCTGAAGCTGTGGCGCATGACCGCCGGCCTGCGAGACCGCGTCGCGCTGTCCGCCTGCCTCGGCCTGCTCGCCTTGGCGGTCGGGATCGCCCGCTTCGCCTTCCTTGGCCGCTTCCTCGCCGGGGTGTTCCATGGCGAACCCCCTATTGCGCCACTGCTGGGCGCCGCCGGAGCAATCCTGCTGCGCGCCTGGCTGGACCACCATCGCACCATGATCGCCCATCGCACCGCCACGCGGGTGCAGGAAGCGCTGCGCGGTCGCCTGTTCGACAAGATCATCGCCCTCGGCCCCGCCTGGTTCGGCGCCGAACGGACCGGCGGCGTCATGCTGTCCATGGTCGACGGCGTCGAGCAGTTGCAGTCGTTCTTCGGTCAGTACCTGCCGCAGGTGACCATCGCCATCTGCGCACCCTTCGCGATCTTCCTTTTCATCGCCTGGTGGGACGTCCCGGTCGCCACCGTCATGCTGGCCGCCGCCCTGTTCACCCTGGTCCTGCCCGCCGTCGTCCACCGCAAGACCGCCGTCGCCTCGCGCATCCGCCAATCGGCCTTCAAATCCTTCGGCGAGGAGTTCCTCGACGCCGTGCAGGGCCTGCCGACCCTAAAGGCATTCGGCCAAAGTGCCGCCTACGGACGCATGCTGGCGGCGAAAGCCCGAGCGCTGTCGGACAGCACATTCTGGGTGCTGTCGCTGAACGTGCTGACCCGCGGCTTCACCGACCTGGGCACCGCGCTGGGGTCCGCCGCGGCACTGGCCCTGGGTGCATGGCGCGTCCAACACGGGGAAATGAGCCTCGAAGCCCTCCTGATCGTGCTGATGGCCGGCACCGAGATCTTCCGCCCGCTGCGCGACCTGCGCGGCGTGCTGCATCAGGGGCTGAACGGCCAGGCAGCGGCCACCGGCATCAACGCCCTGCTGGACACCAATGTGATCGCCGCGGCCGGATCGGCGGTGCCGCCGCTGAGGCCGGAGATCATTTTCGAGAATGTCGCCTTCGCCTATCCGGGCGGCCGCCGAGCGGCGCATAGCGGCCTGACCTTCCGGGTCGATGCCGGCGAACGCGTCGGCATCGTCGGCCCCAGCGGGTCCGGCAAATCCACCATCGTCCGGCTGCTGTCCCGCCTGCATCAGGCACAAACCGGCACCATCCGCATCGGCGGGTATGACCTCCGGACGCTCGACCCGGCGCAGGTGCGCGGCATGATCGCCGTCGTCTCCCAAGACACCTACCTGTTCCACGGCACCGTCGAGGAGAACCTCCGCCTCGGCCGCCCCGACGCGTCCGAAGCCGAGGTTATTGCCGCCGCGACCGCGGCCAACGCACACGGCTTCATCACCGCCCTGCCCGACGGCTACCGGACGGTGATCGGCGAGCGCGGCACCAGCCTGTCCGGTGGCCAGCGCCAGCGCCTGGCCATCGCCCGAGCCGTGCTGCGGGATTCGCCGGTGCTGGTGCTGGATGAGGCGCTGTCATCCGTCGACACCGAGAATGAGGCCATCATCCAGCAGGCGCTGGACCGGCTGATGGCGGGCCGCACCACGCTGATCCTGGCGCACCGGCTGTCCAGCGTGATCGGCGCCGACCGCATCCTGGTGCTGAACGACGGCGCCGTGGTCCAATCCGGCCACCACCGCGACCTCATCCAGCGCGACGGGCCGTACCGCGACCTGATGGGGCCGCAACTCGGCGAACGCGACGGCGCCTCCCAGCCCATCCTGGCAACTGAAGCCGCTCGCTCGGACGCCCCCGCGAACGGCGCCGTCGTGGGCAGCCTGTCCGAGGACGCCGCGCAAGTCACCTGGCCCGCCACCATCCGCACCCTGCTGCGTGTCGTGCGCCCCTATCGCGGCCAATTGGCGATCACCGTCCTGACCGGCATCGGCCGAGTCGTGGCGTTCATCGGCGTCAGCGTGCTCGGCGCCCTCGTCCTGGGCGCAGTCCGCAACGGCACACCGACCAGCGTGCTGGTGGCCGCCCTGCTGATCACCGCGCCGCTCGCCGGCCTGCTGCATTGGCTGGAATCGTGGATCGCCCACGCCATGGCCTACGCCCTGCTCGCCGACATGCGCATCGCCCTGTTCCGCAAGCTGGACGCACTGGCACCCGCCTATCTGCTACGCCGCCGCTCCGGCGACCTCGTCGCCCTGGCCACCCAGGACGTGGAAACAGTCGAGTATTTCTTCGCCCACACCATCGCCCCTGCAATCGTCGCAGTGCTCGTGCCCGTCAGCGTGATCGTGGCAATGGCCTGGATCGCCTGGCCGCTGGCCCTGATCCTGGCACCGTTTCTCTCATACGCCGCCGCCTCCCCACTCCTCGGCCGCCAGCGAATCGACCGTCTGGGGTCCGCCGCTCGGGGTGCCCTCGGACTGATCGGCGCCTACGCAACCGAGACCATCCAGGGCCTCTCCGAACTGGTGATGTTCGGCGCGACCGAGCGCCGGCGCGACGGCTTCATGGTCGCCGTCCGAGGCTATCAGACGCTCCGCCTCGCTTTGCTGGGCGATCTGTCATTCCAGGCCGCGGCCCTGGACGCCGTAACCGGTCTCGGAGGCCTGGCGGTGGCAGCGCTCGGTGCCATCCTCGTTACCCACGGCACGATCGCACCGACGGTGCTGCCGCTATTGGTGCTGATCTCCATCGCCGCGTTCCTGCCGGTTTCCGAGATCGCCCAGGTCGGCCGCCAACTCGCCGACACCATCGCCTCGACCCGCCGCCTGGCGGTGGTAGACGCCGAACCAGTGCTCATCGCCGGCGGCCGGCGCGAACCCGGCGACGCATGCGGGGTCGTATTCGACACCGTGGATTTCACCTATCCCGGACGATCGGTGCCAGCCCTGGCAGGTATGTCGTTCGAGGTACCAGGCGGCGCGACTGTCGCCCTGGTCGGCCCCTCCGGCGCCGGCAAGACAACCGTGGCGAATCTGCTGCTGCGCTTCTGGGACCCGGCGTCCGGCAGCATCCGCCTGGGCGGCATCGACCTGCGCGATCTGACCCTGGACGGTCTGCGCGGCCGAATCGCCCTGGTCGCCCAGGATACCTACCTCTTCAACGACACCCTGGAGGCAAACGTCCGCCTCGCTCGCCCTGATGCCTCCGCCGAACAGGTCGCGCTGGCCCTGGCACGCGCGGCCCTGTCCGGCTTCATCACCGGATTGCCCGAAGGCCTGGCAACAAGAGTGGGCGAACGTGGCGTCCAGCTATCCGGTGGGCAACGGCAACGAATCGCCATCGCGCGCGCGTTCCTGAAAGACGCGCCACTGCTGATTCTGGATGAGGCAACATCGCATCTCGACACGATCAGCGAACAAGCCGTCCGAGGCGCCCTCGACGCGCTGATGGCCGACCGGACAACCATTGTCATCGCGCACCGGCTATCGACAATACGCGCCGCCGATCTGATCCTCGTGCTGCGCGACGGACAGGTCATCGAATCAGGCACGCACGAAACCCTGATAGCATGTGGCGGCTTCTACGCCCGCCTGGTGGACCACCAGATGGCAAGTGTCGCCGCCTAGTCTGACGAATTCTGACCGCATTGAAAGTGGCCGTTGCGCTACGTCACAAACTGTCAAATGCGAGATTGCAACAAGAATAAATCAACGCCACGCAATTCATTACGGCACCCGGCATACGAGCCGAATTTCCCCCTGCGTCGCCACGGTACCCAATTCAATGCAACCCATCATTCCGCCTTAGATACGCGCGGCGTTCCTATCGGTCCATAGTCGCATCGATATCTCCCGGCCCGTCATCCATCTATCATACAATCGCAACAATTCTGTCATTAGGGCACATCCCACAGGTCCATTAGGAAGCCGCCGACAAAGAACGCGGACGGGACCCGACAATGACAGACTCGAGCGGAACGTTGACGGACTTCACCGCCGGCGACCTGGTTATCAGCATCTCCGGCGACATCACAGGCGGCGATGCATACGGCGACAACGCCGCAACCCCTATGACGCTGGAGGAACTGACCACCACCGGCACCGTCGTCGGAACGATGGTGCTGCCGCAGGTCACCACCATCCAGAACGGCGTGACCGAATACGCCATTTCCAGCGAGTTCGGTTCGTCATCGGAAGGCTCGCTGCAACTCTCCGCGGACGGCCAGTCACTGGTCATCATGGGCTACGGCATCAACGCCGCGACCTTCAACGCGGGCGGGGCCAGCGTCTACGGCAACACCGCGCTCGCGCAATCCACCAGCGTCCCCGGCGGCCCATACACCGCCGTTCCCCGCGTCGTCGCCGACATCAGCTACAACGGCACCGTCGATACCAGCACGGCGCTCTACAACGTTTTCAACACCAACAACCCGCGCAGCGTCACCACCGTCAACGGTTCGGTATTCTACATCGCCGGGCAGGGGGTGAAGGGCGACACCACCCAGGGCGTCTTCCTGGCGCACGACGGCGCCAATGCCGCCACCGCGACCAACACATCCTCAGACGCGCGCACCGCCGAGATCTACAACGGTGAGCTGTATGTTTCACGCGACAGCACCCAGGTCGGCGGCGGCAGCATCGAAACATTCGGCACGGCCCTGCCGACCGGCGCGGCCGCCGGCACCATCCTGCCGGGAATCGACCTGACCGTCACCGTAACCACCGCGAACGCCAACAGCGTCAACGCCGGAATGGTCGGCCAGGTCGTCGATCTCAGCCCGGAGAATTACTTCTTCGCCTCACCGACCGTTCTCTACATCGCCGACGGCGGCATTCCCAAGGAAGGCGGCGTGGGCGACGGCGGCCTGCAGAAATGGGTCCTGACCGACGGCACCTGGACGCTGGAATACACCCTGTCCGACGGGCTGAATCTGGTCCAGAACACCGCCACCGCCGGCACCACCGGCCTGATCGGACTGACCGGCACCGTCATCGGCGGCACGGTCGAGCTTTTTGCCACCAACGCAACGATCAACGACCTCGACCCGACCTTCCTGTACGGGATCACCGACGCCCTCTCCGCCACCTCGGGCACCGGCGAAACTTTCACCACCCTGGCCAGCGGCATCCCTGGCAGCGACAACATCCGCGGCGTTTCCTTCGCACCCAGCGCCGACAATGTGGCGCCGATCTCGGTGACCGTCAGCAGCGGAGTCACCTCATCCGGCCTCACCGTCACCAGCGGCGGTTCCATCACCATCCTGAACGGCGGCACCGCGGTTAGCACCACGGTCCTGTCAGGCGGCACCGAACTGGTATCCGGCGGAGGTGTCGATTCGGGCACCGACCTCGCACTGGGTGGCACCGAAACCGTCCTCGGGTCGGCCTCCGGCGACACGATTGGCGGCATCCAGATCGTCAGTTCCGGAACCGCGGTCGTCAGCAATGAAATCATCGTCAATGGCGGTTCCGTCGACCTGTTCCTCAAGGGCGCGATCGCCAACGACACGACGGTCGAAACCGGCGGCACGCTCAACATCAACGGCGCCGCAACGGCCTATGCAACCGTCCTCGACGGCGGCCAACTCAACCTGCAATCGCCGAAAGCCTCGTTCGGCGGTTCGCTGACCTTTGAGGACGCCGGCACCGTCGATGTGACCGCGGTGACCAGTGCCGGCTACGGCGGTCTCGGCATCATCTCCGGCTGGGGCGCCGGCGACGTGATCGACGAAACCACCATCGGCAGCGGCGCGACCTTCAGCACGACGACGTCCGCCGGCAGCACCGTCGCCACGATCACCAGCGGGTCCGTGGTCGAAACCTTCATCTTCGCAGGCACCGCCGTCGCGCCCACGCTGCAACTGGTCAGCGACGGCGGCACAGGCGTCGAAATCAGCTACCTGGCGCCAACCCCAACCGACATCGTCGTCTCCAGCGGCGTAACCTCGACCGGCCTCGACATTTTCAACAATGGTTCGGTCGACGTACTGAACGGCGGCACCCTCGTCGATGCCACATTTCTGTCCGGCGGATCAGCAACGATTCAGCAAGGCGGAACCGACCTCGGTTCGACGATTTCCAGCGGCGGCTTCGAGCTGGTCCTCGGCACCGCGACCGGCGATCAGGTTCACGGCATACAACTGGTCAGCAACGGCACCGCTATCGTCAACAACGAAACCATCTACAATGGTGGTTCGGTCGACCTCTTCCTCAAAGGCGCTGTCGCCAACAACCTTGTCGTCAGCAGCGGCGGTCAGCTCAACATCAACGGCAATGCCACTGCATTCGCCACCGTGCTCAGCAACGGCGGCATCATCGACCTGCAGTCCCCCAAGGCGACCCTTGGCGGCACGCTGACCTTCGCCGGCACCGGCACGCTCGAAATAACCGACACGATCAGCGCCGGCTTCGGCGACCTCGCCGTCATCTCCGGCTTCGGCAGCGGCGCGGCCATCGACGTGCAATCAATCCCCGCCGGCGCGACATTCAGCACCGTGGTATCCGGCGGCAACACCGTCGCGACGATCACCGGCGCCTCCAACGAGTCCTTCATCTTCGCCGGCACCTCCCTCGCCTCCGGCCTCACCTTGACCTCCGACGCCACCGGCGGCGTCGAAATCGTTGCTGGCTCGTCAACATCCTCGGGCACCACGCCGCCGACCAGCAACACCATCGTCGTATCGGGCGGCACAACCTCCAGCGGTCTCACCATCAGCAGCGGCCAGACGATCGAGGTATTGTCCGGTGGCACCGCCACCGCCATCACCCTGCTACCCGGCGCGGTCGAAACGGTTGAAGTCGGCGGTTTCGACTCCGGCACGTACATATCCAGCGGCGCCAGCAAAACGGTTGCCGGGTCGGCCACCCAGGACACCGTCGCCGGCACCCAGTCCGTCACCGGTTCCGTTTCCAGCGAAACCATCGTGCCCGGCGGATCGGTGACCATCGCCGCCGGCGCCACCGATACCGGTTCGGTCATCTCGAACGGCGGCAACGAAACGGTCCTCGGGTCGGCCACCCTCGACCAGGTCTACGGCACCCAGCTTGTCAGCGCCGCCACCGCTATCGTCAGCAACGAGACCGTTTACGCCGGCGGCAGCGTCGATCTGTTCCTGAAGGGCGGCGTCGCCAGCGGACTGACCGTGGAGAGCGGCGGCGCGCTGAACATCAGCGGCAATGCCACGGCGGAAAATACGGTCATCAAGGGCGGGCTGGTGGAGTTCCAATCGCCGAAAGCGGTACTGTCGGGCTCGCTGACGTTCTCCGCCGGAGGCACGCTGGAGGTCACCTCCAACACCAGCGCGGGGTATGGCGACATGGCGGTGATCTCCGGCTTCAGCGCTGGCGATGTTATCGACCTGAGCGCCAACACATCGGTCGGCGAGGCGGGTTCGGCGGCGACGCTCAGCACGACAATTTCAGGCGGAGATACTTATGCGACCGTCTCGGGCGGCGGATTCACCGAAACCTTCGTCTTCGACGGGACCACGATCGGTGCTTCGCTGACGCTGACCAGCGATGGCCAAGGCGGCGAGGAACTGACGGAAGTGGCCTGCTTCCTGCCGGGCACCGCCATCCTGACCAGCCAGGGCGAGGTCCTGGTCGAGCGCCTCCAGACCGGCGACACGATCGTCACCGCCAGCGGACGCGAACGCCGCCTGTGCTGGATCGGACAAGGAAAGGCGTTGGCCACCCGCGGCCGCCGCGGCGCCGCCACGCCGTTGATCGTCCGTAAAGGCGCCCTCGCGGACAACGTGCCCCACCGCGACCTACACATCACCAAGGGACATTCGCTTTATCTCGATGACGTGCTGATCCCGGTGGAGTTCCTGGTCAATCACCGAACCATCCTGTGGGACGATCATGCCCAGGAAGTAACGGTCTACCACCTCGAACTCGACGCACACGACGTGTTGGTGGCCAACGGCGCCCCGGCCGAAAGCTACCGGGACGACGGCAACCGCTGGCTGTTCCAGAACGCCAACTCCGGCTGGAACCAGCCGCCAAAGCCGGCCTGCGCGCCGGTGCTCACCGGCGGTCCCATCGTCGACGCGGTGTGGACCCGCCTGCTGGATCGTTCCAACCCTCTCGGATACCTCCCGCTGACCGACAACCCCGATCTGCACCTGATCGTCGACGGAAGCCGCATCGACCCAGCGTATCGCCATGGCAACGACTGCGTGTTCCGCCTCGCCAACCGGCCCGGCGACGTGCGCATCGTCTCACAATCCGCCGCCCCGCAGGAGCTCGGGCTGGCCCGGGATCCACGCAGCCTTGGTGTGGCCCTGCGGCAGGTCGCGGTACACCAGGGTGCCAGGCTCCGCCTCGCCCACGCGAATGATGAGCGCCTGGTCAGCGGTTTCCACGCATTCGAGGCGGATGGCAATCTGATCTGGACGGACGGCGACGCCGAGCTGCCGATGGATTTGCTGACAGACTTCACCGGACCGATCGAAATCGTCCTGACGGTCGCCGGCGCCACCCGCTACATCGACCCAGGCGACGCAGTACGCGTCGCCTGACGCCTACACGTTGAAGCGGAACTCCAGGATGTCGCCGTCCTTGACCACATAGGTCTTGCCTTCGATCCGCATCTTGCCGGCCTCCTTGGCACCCTGCTCGCCTCGGCCGGCAACGAAGTCCTCATACGCGATCGTTTCGCACGCAATAAAACCGCGTTCGAAATCCTTGTGGATCACCGCCGCGGCCTGCGGCGCCCGCGTGCCCTTGGTAATCGTCCAGGCATGCGTCTCTTTCGGCCCGCAGGTGAAATACGTCAGCAATTCCAGCAGGTCATACCCCGCCCGTATGACCTGATCCAGGCCACTTTGGGCCAGCCCCAGCGTATCGAGGAACTCCTTGCGGTCCGCCTCGGGAAGCTGCGAGACCTCGGCCTCGATCGCCGCCGACACCACGATCGTCGGCGCCCCCTGCGTCGTGGCCCAGGCTCGCACCCGATCCGAAAACGCATTGCCCGTCGCCGCCGATGCCTCCTCCACATTGCAGACATACAGCACGGGCTTGGAGGTCAGCAGTTGCAGCCGGCGCACGGCCTCTTCCTGCCCAGCGGGAATGGCCGTGCGGGCAGCCTTGCCGTCCTGCAGCGCCGCGACCAGTGGTTCCATCACCGCAACCGCCGCGACGCTTTCCTTGTCACCACCCTTGGCCCGCTTCTGCGCCTGCACCAGGCGTCGCTCCAGGCTCTCAAGATCGGACAGCATCAACTCGGTCTCGACCACCTCGATATCGCGCAGCGGGTCGATCGACCCTTCCACATGCGTGATGTCGCTGTCCTCGAAACACCGCAGCACATGGATGATGGCATCCACCTCGCGGATATTCGCCAGAAACTGATTACCGAGACCCTCACCCTTGGACGCACCGCGCACCAGGCCGGCAATATCCACGAATTCCAGGCTGGTCGGAACGATCTTGATCGACTTGCCGATCTCCGCCAGCACGTCCAGGCGCCGATCGGGCACGCCGACGCGCCCGACATTCGGCTCGATGGTGCAGAACGGGTAATTCGCCGCCTGCGCCGCCGCGGTCGCCGTCAGCGCGTTGAACAGAGTCGATTTGCCGACATTGGGCAGGCCGACGATGCCGCAATTAAAGCCCATTATCCCAAATCCTGTGTATGCAATGCGACGTTGGTCATGAATTCCGGATGCTTGCCCTGCGCCAGCAGACCGGCGGCATCAGCCACCGCGTCCAGCAGCGCGACCAGCCACACCCGGTCGTCCTTGTCGAAATTCCCCAGCACGTAGCCCAGGACCCGCTCTTTCGAGCCCGGATGGCCGATGCCCAGGCGAACCCGCCAGTAATCCGGGCTGCCCAGCATCCGGTCCATACTGCGCAGGCCATTGTGTCCGGCAGCCCCGCCGCCCTTCTTCACCCGCATCTTGCCCGGGGCAAGATCGAGCTCATCGTGGAACGCGGTGATCGCCTCGACCGGCAGCTTGTAGAAAGCCGAAGCCTCCTGCACCGACTCGCCCGAGCTGTTCATATAGGTCAGCGGCTTCAGCGCCAGGATCTTTTCGCCGCCTACATTTCCCTCGGCCCAGGCCCCCTTGAAGCGGCGCCGCCACGGCGAGAAACCGTGGCGGGTCGCGATCACATCCAGGGCCATGAAGCCGATATTGTGTCGATTGGCCGCCATTCCCGGCTCTGGGTTGCCGAGGCCGACCCAGAGCTGGGTCATGGTATCTAGCCCTTCTTGGCAGGCGCCTTGGCCGGAGCCTTGGCACCACCCTTGGCCGGCGCGGCGGCGGCAGGCGCCCCGGCGACCGCTTCGGCGACAACTTCAATCTTCGTCGGCGGCACGACGGTCGCCACCACGAAGTCACGGTCGATCACCGGCTTGACGTTCTCGGTGCCCTTCAGGTCGTGCCAGCGGACGTTGTCGTTGAAGTCCAACGGTCCCAGATCGGCGGTGAACTGCTCGGGAATATGGTCCGCGTCGCAATAGACCTCAACCGCGTGGCGGACGACGTTCAGCACCGCGCCGCGCTTGATGCCGGGGCTGATGCCGTCGTTCTCAAAGTGGACGGGAACCGCCACCTTGATGCGCTCGCCGGCGACCAGGCGCTGGAAGTCGACATGTTCCGGCGCGTCGGAAACTGGATGGAACTGCACCCCCCGGATCAGAGCGCGGATCGGCTGATCCCCGGCCTTGATCTCGTAAAGGCGGGACTGCCAGCCGGCCCGATGCAGTTCGCGGATCACGATCCGCGGGTCGAGCGCGATCAGGTTGGGTTCCTGCTTTCCGCCATAGATAACCGCAGGCACCATGCCTGCACGCCGAGTCGCCCGCGCCGCCCCCTTACCGCTTCGCGCACGAACCTCGGCCTCGATTGAAACAACGTTGGCCATGGTATGCTCCTGAATGACAAACGCCGGCCTCCAGGGGTGCCGACGCGCGGGGGCCTTTAGCCCAGCGCGCCACCCGGGGCAAGCGCAATCGGCCAGCCGCGATCATCGCAGCATGAAACGCAGCGGCACGATCACTTGCATCTGCTGCACGGTCATGTCCGGCGGGAATGCCGGCAGCGGTTGCGCCCGCTCCATCCAGTTCCGCGCCTCGGCGTCGAGATCGGCATACCCAGACCCGCGCACCATCGCCATCGACAACACCTGACCGCCACGGCTGATGGTCAGGCGCATCATCACCACCCCTTGCTCGCCGCGCCGCTCCGCCGCCGGCGGAAAGCGCTTGAACCGGGCGAGATGGGCCAGAAGACGCCCTTCCCACGTCGCCTCGACCTGCCCCGGCGGCGCCGAGGCAGCCGGCCCCGGTGGAGCCGCCACGGACACCGGCGGCAGCGCCCGCGTCTCAACCACCGGCGCGGCCGGCCGCACCTCAGCCGGCTGCGCCCGAGGCGGTGGCCGCCGCATCGGGCGCGGCACCGGTGGACGCGGCGGCGGCAACGGAATCTCTGCCTGCGGCACCGGCGCGGCGACATCAGGGATCGGCAGCGGCACGGGATCGGGCGGCGGCGCTTGGGGAACCGGGACCGGTTCCGGCGGCGATGGCGGTTGCGGCGGAGCAGGCGTTGGCGGCGGAGCAGGAACCGGCGGAAGCAATGCGGGTTGCGCCGGCGCCGCCGGTTCGGGCGCCAAATCCATCATGATCGCCTCGGGCGCCGCCGGCCCCATCGCCGGCACCGACCGCCGCAGCAGCATCAGCGCACCGGCATGCACCGCCAACACCACCCCGAGGCTCAGTCCCCATCGCAGCCAGGCCCGGTGACCGTCCGCCGGCTTCGGCAAGACTATGCTCATGGCGTGGCTGGCGCTTCCAGACCGACCAGCGCCACCTTCAGATACCCGGCGCCGCGCAACGCATCCAGCGTCTGCATCACCGCCTCATAAGGCACGGTCTTATCGCCACGCAGGAACACACGCTGGCTCTTGTCCCCACCACTCGCCCGGTCCAGCGCGGCGACCAGACCATCTCCCGTCACCGCCATATCACCCAGCGCCAGCGAACGATCCGCCTTCAGGGTCAGAAAAATCGGCTTGTCCGGCCGAGGTGTCGCCTTCGCCGCGGCCGCCGGCAAATCCACCGCAATATCCACCGTCGCCAACGGCGCGGCGACCATGAAGATGATCAGCAGAACCAGCATGACATCGATGAACGGAGTAACGTTGATCTCGTGCGTCTCCACCAGATCGTCGCCGTCGAGATTGCCCGCCATCCTATTCAGCCGCCGCCACGCGGCCGCCGCGCCGGTCCAGTTCCCGCGAGACCATGCGCAAGATCGCCGCCGACAAATCTCCCAGCGACGCCCGATACCCGGCGATCGCTCGGGCGAAGACATTGTAGATCACCACGGCCGGAATCGCCGCGATCAGCCCGGTCGCGGTCGCCAGCAGCGCCTCCGCGATACCGGGTGCCACAACTGCCAGATTGGTGGTTTGCGACTGAGAAATCCCGATAAAGCTATTCATGATGCCCCAGACCGTGCCGAACAACCCGACAAACGGCGCCGTCGACCCGATCGTGGCGAGCAGCCCAGTACCCCGAGCCATTCGCCGCCCCGCCGCCGCCTCCAGCCGCTGCAGACGAGACGCGACACGCTCCTTGATCCCGGCACGGTCCTGCCCCGCCGAGAGTTGCAACTCCGCCGCCGTGGCCTCGGTCATCGCCCGCTGCACCGCGCCTTCAGGCAAACCCCGCATCCGCAGCCGCAGCGTGGACAGCAAGCTCTCGGTTTCCGCCTCCGCCAGCGCCCGCCGCACCGATCGTTGCGCCATCAGGATGCCGGCGCCCTTCCCAAGCAGCAACGTCCAAGTGACGACCGAGGCAGCCATCAACCCCACCAACACCGCCTTCACCACGCTATCGGCATGATGAAACATCGCGCCGACCGACAAATCCTTCGGCAGCAACCCGACAGGCACCCCGCTCGCCGCCGGGAGCGCCGTCGGCGGGGTCGCTGCCGCCGGGGTCGCCGTCGGCGGGTTCAGCGCTGAGGCCGGGGCAGGCGAAGCCGCCGCCGGCGCGGCCACCGGCGACCCCACCGCCAGCGGATCGCCACGCCCCACAACCGGAGCCGCCGCCAGCATCACAACGATGCCAACAGCCAGCCAACGCATGTTACAAATGCGCATTTCTACACTCCTTCTTCCACGGGTCGACTCCTGCTCGTCGCCGCCCGCCGCCGCTGGCGCCACCGCAGCACCCACATCCCGAGCCCGGTCACCGGCAGCAGCACCAGAACCAGGGCAAACACGCACAGCAGCACCCGCCCCGCAGGGCCGCCCGCGCCACCCTCGTGCCACGCCCGCAACCAGTTCAGCGCCGACACCCCCAAGGAGCTCGCCCTGGGGTCCTGCACCGACAACACACGCCCGGAGGCGCGATTCATGCTCACGATGGCGGGCGGCGACCCCTGCCAGTCCCCACGCGGCAACAGCACCGCCATCATCGGCCGCCCCGGGACAGCCGGCAGGCGCAAATCCAGCAACACCGCCTCCGGCAGCGCCGCCTGAGCCGACGCCACCCCAGCAACGATCGAACGGACTGGATCGACGCGGACGTCCCCGCCCACATGCGCCCCACGCCGCGCCATATCCGGCAGGCCGACGATCGCACGCGCCGTCTGCGGAAACGCCATGGCGACGCCGCTGACGCTCTGCACCAGCAGCACCACCAGCATCCAGAACCCCGCCGCACCATGCAGTTCGCGCTGCAACCGCCAGCCGGAGGCGCCGCGGGACACCGTCACCCCCGCAAGCCAGCGCCCACGCCGAGGCCACCACAGCGGGATTCCGAACAAACCCAGCAGCAACAGCCCGATGCCGATCGCGCCAATCAGCCGACGCCCCTGCGCGCCCATCAGCAACGTCTCATGCACCGAGTGGACCCAGCGATAGAAAACACCCGGATCGCGCCGCACCCACGCGACAGTGGTGAACAGCGCGTCCACCCCGACCTCTGCCACCACCTGCTGGCGCCCGGGAGCAGCAAAATCCACCGCAGCGATCGCACCCGGCTCCACGCGCCACCGTACCGGCACAACCTCTCCCCGCATAACGTCCCCGGGCACAGCCGCTCGGGCCGCGGCCAGAACAGCCGCCACATCCACGCCGCGCAAATCGTCCGGTTCGACCAACCAGCCATTCGACGACGGAACATCCCGAATCGCGGCCACAAACGGATCGGCTGCCATGATCAGCCCCGTCACCGCCTGGATGATCAACGGCAACACCAGCAGCAACCCGATCCACCGGTGCAGCCGCCGCAACACCGCCCGGGTCACAGTTCCGCCCACTGGCGTAGAAGATTGTGGTAGACGCCGGTCAGTTGCACCACACCGCTATGATCCGGCACGTCCCGCCCAAGCCCCTGGATCGCCGTATCCAGATCGAACAGCAACGCCCGCCGAGCATCATCGCGGATCATGCTTTGGATCCAGAAAAACGCCGCCACCCGCGCACCGCGCGTGACCGAGGTCACATGATGCAGGCTGCTCGCCGGATACAGCACCATATGCCCGGCCGGCAGCTTCACGCCCTGCACGCCAAACCGGTCCTCGACCGTCAGCACCCCACCTTCGTATTCGTCCGGCGGCGTCAGGAACAACGTCGCCGACAGATCGGTGCGAATGCGATGCGGCGTGCCCCTGACCTGGCGGATCGCATTATCGACATGCGTGCCGAACGACTGCCCCCCGCCATACCGGTTGAACAACGGCGGAAACACCCGCAATGGCAACGCCGCCGAAATGAACAGTGGCGTGCGCTCCAGTGCGCTGACGATCATCTCGCCCAGCGCGCGAGCCGCCGGATGGTCCTCCGGCACCTGCGCGTTGTGCTTGACGTCCGCCGACTGGAACCCGGCCGTCACCCGGCCATCGACCCAGTCCGCCCGCGCGAGTTCCGCCAGACAAGCGCCAACCTGTTCCGCCGACAGAACATCGGCGATCTGCAACATCACCGCTCGGCCCTCTACAGCTTCACGTTGATGGTGAACAGAGCCGAACGCGACGGTCCCAGAATGATATGACCCGGATGCAATTCATCGTAATAATAAGTGTCGGTCGCGTTGGCGATATTGACCTGCGCGCTGATCGTTTCGGTCAGCTTGACCTTGGCCATCAGCGACAAGGTGACGTAACCCGGCGCACGCTCGATAATGCCCGTCCCATTCACCGGAGTGGACGACGCCGTCCGGGCCGATACGTAGTTGACGCCGGCGCCCAGTTCCAGATTGTGCCACGGCAGCCGATAGGACGTGAACATCGTCACCGTATGCTTCGGCGCGTTCGGCGGTGAATGCCCCAGTTCTGCCGGATTGGGCGACGCCACGACGATCGCATCGTTAAACGAATATCCTCCAAACACCTCCCATCGGTCGGTCAAATGTCCGGTCACGCCGAACTGTGTGCCGCGGATACGATAGTTGCCGGCCAGGATATCCTGCGTCGGGTTGTTCGGATCGACCTCACGCACATTGGCCTGCTGGATCTGATACACGGATCCGGTCAGTGACAGCCGCTTGTTCAGCACATCCCACTTGCCGCCAACCTCATAGGTCGTGGTCTTCTCCGGCGCCACCGCTGCGGTTGCCGCACTCAGGCTGAGTGATTCCGCCGACGGATCGAACGACGTGCCATAACGCACGTAGATACTCGCGGTCTTGACCGGCTTGAACACCACCGCCGCATTGTAGCTCGGTAGCCCATCATCACGCTTCAGATGCGCAACGGTAGATCCGGTCTCGTCGAACTGGCTGTCGAACTGATCGAACCGAACGCCACCCATGATATCCCAATAGGGATTCAACGCAATCGTATCGACCGCGTAAGCGCCGATATTGTCGACATGCACGCGGCTGAACGTCTCCGACACCGGCGTCAGAGTGAACGCGATGGGCGTCGGATTGGTCAAACTGGTCAGCGTATACGGAAAGGTCGGACGAGTCGGATCCGACGTCTGATGCGCCAGTTCGAAGCCAAGCACCAGCGCATGATGGAACGGCCCGGTATCGACATTCACATTGGCGTTGGTCTGGCTGTCGAGGATGGTTTCCGTGCTCTGCAACGAAATAGCGTGACGACTGACAAGAATGGAACCCAGCGGCGTGCCCGGCGTGACCACATCCTGCCCGGGCCCCTGCCCCAGGATCAACGGTTCGGTGACACGCAGCGCCCGCTGGTACCTACCGTAACGAAGCTGCTCGCTGACGGTGATGTTGTCGTTGAAATCATGCTCGACCTTCGCCGTGCCGATATCGACGTTGGTGCGGAAATAGTCGTTATCGGGATAACCGTAGAAATTGTTGTGGGAAACCGGCGCCGGAGCGCCATTCAGCCAGGGAATCCCATAATCCGGCGTGTCATCCGCCTGCAAATGGTAATAATCCAGCGTCACCCGCGTCGGTGTGCCCAGGCCGAACGCGATCTCCGGCGCAAAACCGAACCGGCGGTTTTCCGCATCGTCACGGCCGGCGGTACCGTTCAGATCACCCATCACGTTCAGCCGCACAGCAGCACCCGGCACGCCATCGATCGCCCGGTTCACGTCCACCGTGAGTCGCTTGGTGCCGTCGGTGCCGAAACTCAGGCTGCCCTGCGTCACCGGCGCGATCTGTGGCTGCTTCGATATCTGATTGACCGCGCCGCCACTCGATCCGCGGCCGAATAGAACCGAGGCCGGCCCCTCCAGCACCTCAATACCCTGCAAATTGAACGGATCGCGATAATAGCTACCGAAATCCCGCACACCGTCGAGATAGAAATCGTTCTGCGCGTTGAAACCACGGATCGACAGATTGTCACCCTGCTGCCCGCCCTCCCCGGCCGCCAGGCTGACACCCGGCACGTTGCGAAGCGCATCGCGCATGGTGGTGACGCCCTCGTCGTTCAGCAATGCGCGAGGCACCTCGATCACCGACTCCGGCGTGGACACCAGCGGCTGCGTCAGCTTGCCCAGCGCCGGCATGTCCACCTGATAGCCGTTCTGGCCGCTCTGCGCGCCTTCCACAGACACCGGCGGCAGTTCCAGCGGCGCCGCGCCATAGGTCGATTGTGCCCAGGCGGCATGCAGCCCGGCGCCGTTGACCAACGCCATGCCCACGGCGGTGCCCACCAAACGGTGCCGAGGCATACGGAGGGACGGCAAGACGGTGTTGGTGAATTCAGAGGCTTGCATCGGTCATCCCGTCATATTGAGAATAATTCGCATTCGCGTTAACTACCGGATACGATCCACCAAAGCAACCCCTCAAGCGACCGAACGGACTGACCCGACGATGCAAGGACAACCGACAACGACATCCATCGGCTTCACCGATCTGCGCGATCTGACCGTGGACCAACTCATCGGCCAGCCGGAGGAAACCGCCCGCTGGCTGCAATCCGCCGCCCGCTTCGGCGTGGTCGAGGGCCAGACCGCCCTCGGCCAGATCCTCCTCGACGGGCTCGGCATCCCCCAAGATCGTTGCGCCGCGGCACGATGGTTCTCGATCGCCGCCGAAGCCGGCCACGCCCCGGCGATCAACATGCTGGGCCGCTGTCATGAACTCGGCTGGGGCGTGCCGATCGACCTCTCCCAAGCCGCCGACTGCTACCGCCGCGCGTCGGAAACCGGACTCGATTGGGGCCAGTACAACTTCGCCAATCTGCTGCTGCGCGGCCGCGGCGTGCCACGCGACCGCAAGGTGGCGTTGCAACTGTATCGATCCGCCGCCGAACAGGGCCATGCCAAGTCGATCAACATGCTGGGCCGCTTCATGGAAGAAGGCTGGGAAACGCCACACGATCCCAAAGCCGCCGCCGACTGCTATCGCCGCGCGGCCGAGGCCGGCGATTTCCGCGGCCAATACAATTTCGCCAGCATCCTCGCGCTGTCCGGCGACATCACCCAGGCTGAAACCTGGCTGCACCGGGCCATGCAGATCGCGACCCCGGCTTTCCTGAAACTGATGTCCGCCCGGTTGGCAAACAGTCCCGAACCCCGCCTACGACGGATCAGCGCCATCGCCGAGACACGTGCGCGGCGCGATTGACGCGCCTGTATCCCCGCTATACGTTTCGTATCAGTCACATTGACAGGACCACCATCAGCCGCCGAAAGCAAAGCCATGCCTGGAAAACGGTCCACACGCAAAACAGCCGTCTTTTGGCTGGCACTTTGTTCGATGGGATGGCTAACGTGCGGGACCGTCGCGCCGGAAACCGCATGGTCGCGGACCTGGAAGCCGACGCCGGCGGCTTTGGCGCAAGACTATTCGATGATTACGGACTCGCGCGTCCCCCGTGACCTGAAGACGGTATTCTGGCTTTCGCCCCCATTGATGCGGGAGGGTCAGGCAAGGGCGATGTTGGATCACTATGTCATTATCGGGGTGGCACGTTCGCATATGTCACCTGTCGGCACGATGTCCTTCGATACCACCGACACCTTGATTGCCTCCGATAGTGGCGGGACGCCGCTGCGGCTGCTCACCGGCGACGATATGCCACCCCTGCTGATTGGCATGGTCTCGACCCTGACGAATACGTTCAGCCGGTCATTTGGCGCATTCGGCAAGGGCTTCCATTGGTTCGTCTTCGACGCCGGATCGGTTCATGCGTGCGCCGACGGCGGCCTGTCGGTCCCGTTCGCCGATGAAGTCTACACCTATCGGACGCCCATCCCCGGCTGCCCCGCAAAATAACCCCGCCCCACCTCACAGCCGCGCATAAGTCGCCCGAGGATTATCGATCATGATCTTCCGCACCAGCGATCGAGACAGACCCGCCGGCAGCACATCCTCGCCATCGAACTGCCAGTGTGGATAATCGGTCGAGAACAGCAGCAACTCATCCGAATCCATATGCTCCATCAGCTTCTGGAACATCTCCTCCGACGGCGGCCCATCACATGGCTGAATCGTCAGACGCACGTTCGATTTCACGATTTCGGTCGGCGCCCGGTCCAGCCACGGCACTTCCATCCGCAGTCCACGCCAGAATTTCGTCAGCCGCCACAGATGCGCCGGCAACCAGGTAAACCCCGACTCCAGCAGCGCGACCTTCAAATCCGGAAACTTGGTGAACACACCCTCACAGATCAGCGATGACAGCGCCTGCTGGAACCCGGCGGCCTGCGCGGCATAATCCTCCGTGTAATACGACGGCCATCCCACCGGCGTGACCGGATGCCGATAGGCGCTGCCGGCATGAATCCCCACCGTCAGCCCGTGTTTCACCGCCGCCGCATAGATCGGCCAGTACTGCCGCTTCCCCAGCGGCATGTCGTTCATAACCAGCAGCAGCACCTGCACGAACCGTTTGTCCGGCGCGACGCGGTTGATCTCATCCACCGCCATCTCCGGATTCTGTGCCGGCACCACGATGGACGCCCGTAACCGAGGCTCCTTGTCCAGCCACTCGACCGCCATCCAGTCGTTCACCGCTCGAGCGAACCCGGCACCCATGTCCTCGCTGAACAGCAACTGCACCCCATACAGGCAGTTGGCGATGGCGAGACTGGTCTGGAACGGGTTCAGCGCATGCTGCCGCAGCAGTCCCAGGTCTGACCCCGGCCGTACCCCCTCCACCCGCCAGTCAGGCCGAGCGGTCAGCGGGCTATTGGCCGGATACGCGATGGAGTTCAATTCATGCACGCCACGCTGCACGACGATGTCGCGCCAGTGGTCCGTCAGATACGGAAACAGCGCCTTCAGGTTGGGCACCGAGGGATGAATGTCGCAGTCGATACCGCCGGTTTCTATGACGCTCATGGCCCGTTCCTCATGGACGCCCCATCAACAAGGGGGGGAGTCTGTCCCCGGAAAACTGCCATGGGATCGCGGTCGTGGCCAGTCGCACCCGCCCTCAGACGTCCGCCACCGGATCGTCGATGAATAACACGGGCAGCCACAGCGTCACTTCGGTGCCCTGGTTCGGCGTGCTGGTCAGGGCGATGTGACCACCGGCCTGGCGCACGAACCCATAAACCTGCGGCAGACCCAGGCCGCTGCCTTTGCCGACTTCCTTTGTGGTGAAGAACGGCTCGAACACGCGCGCCATGACCGCCGCGGTCATCCCGGCGCCGGTATCGCGCACCGACACGCTGACGAAACGGCCAGGACTCGCATCCGGGTTGCCGGTCAGGTCGGCCTTCTCCAGCCTCCCAACGCCGGTCGTCACCGTCAGCACGCCCCCACCCGGCATGGCATCGCGGGCATTGATCGCCAGGTTCAGCACCGCCGACTGGAATTGCGCCGGATCGGTACTGCACGGCGGCATATCCGCCGACAGCACCATCTTGAACCGGATGGCGGAACCCAGCGTCCGCGACAGCAGCGGCTCGAACTCCTCCAGCAGCGCGTTGATATCCACCGGCACCGCGTCCGCCGACGGCCGGCGAGCAAAGGTCAGCAGACTGCCGATCAGGTCTGCCCCGCGCACCGCCGCCTGCTCCGCCACACGCGCATAGTCGAGCACCCGCTCATTGTCCCCCGCCAGCCGCTGGATCTGGCTGGTGTTGCCGATGATGACCTGCAACAAATTGTTGAAATCATGCGCGATGCCGCCCGTCAGGTGCCCGATCGCCTCCATTTTCCGGACCTGGAACAAGGTCGCCTCGGCCACACGGCGCTGTGCCGCCTCCTCTATCAACCGAATATTCGCCGTGCTGAGCTTATCGCGCTCCCGGTCAAGCGCGATCTGCGACCGGATGCGGTATCCGAACATCCGATGCGCCGACAGTCCTATCGCGCATAATGCGGCGGCGAAGATGACGACCAGCAGCGCCGACACCCGCCACTCCGGTCCCTGCGCCAGGAAACCTGCCGCCAGCGGCAGCGCCGCCGGCAGGATGAAGGCCACCGCCGTCGGCAGGTGCGCCGCGTTCACCGTAAGGGCGCCGGCGCACATGCCGCCAACGACCAGCGACAGGAAGACCTGATACCACTCCGCCGCCGGGAACAGCACGATCGACCCGCCGCCCCACAGCACGCCCGTCGTCAGCGCACCCAGGATGCTGAACGCCGCCCAGCCCCGGCACGACGCTTCTTGCGGGCGGCGGCGCAGGAACCACCGGCTGCCGATCCAGCGCACCGCCGAAATCACAACGATCGCGACGGCCCAGCCGGCTGACAGCCTGGCGCCATCGGCGGGGGCAAGCACCGTCGCCACAAGAACCGCGTTCAGCACGGTCACCGAAAGCGTCAATGGCGCGTGCCTGAACACCGACCAAAGCCGTTCGTACTCGATTTGATATGTATCGCCGTCGGCAGTCATCTAACGCACCAGCCCAGAGCCGGTCCGCACGGGACAGCCGGCAGCCCGCCACGCGACTACCATCAGTCCGTTCCCGATTTGACTCACGAAAACGTGATCGTTGCCGCTACAAGCCCGCGAATTTCGCCAGCAGCCGGATGTGGGACCGGATGCCGTGATGGAAACAGGTCTCCTCGAACTTCTCGTTCGGGCTGTGCACCTGGTCGTCGTCCAGCCCGAAGCCCATCAGCAGCGAATCCACCCCCAGGATCGCGCGCAGCGACGTCACCACCGGGATCGACCCGCCGCTCCCCATCAGCAGCGCCGGTTTGCCGTACTCCTGCCCCAGCGCCGCCAGGGCCGCCGCGACGTGCGGGCTGTCCACATTCACCTCGATCCCAGGCGCCCGAGCGAAATCGGCGAAGCTCGCCGTTGCACCCGGTGGCAGGCGGTCGAGCACAAAGCGCTCGAACTGCTGCATCACCTCATCCGGGTCCTGCCCAGGCACCAGCCGGAACGAGACCTTGGCCGACGCCTCCGAAGCAATCACCGTCTTGCTGCCGGCACCGGTATAGCCGCCCCAGATGCCGTTGATGTCCGCGGTGGGACGCGCCCAAAGCCGCTCCAGCGCCGAGTAGCCACGCTCCCCGACCGGACTGGTCAGCCCGATCCCGCCCAGGAACGCCGCCTCATCGAAACCCAGCGCATCCCACTGCGCCCGCTGCGAGTTGGAAATCGGAGCGACCTTGTCATAGAAACCCGGCAGTTGGATGCGGCCGCTCTCGTCCTGCAGTTCCCCCAGGATCTTGGTCAGCGCGTTGATCGGGTTCAGCGCTGACCCGCCATACAGCCCCGAGTGCAAATCACGGTTCGCCGCCTTTAGCGTCACCTCGGCATAGGTCATCCCACGCAGCCTGGTGGTGATCGCCGGGGTCTCGGCGTCCCACATCCCGGTGTCGCTGATCAGCGCGATGTCCGCGGCCAGTTCCGCCTTGTTCTCCCGCAGGAACGGGTCGAGGCTGACCGAACCGACTTCCTCCTCCCCCTCGATCAGTACGGTAATGCGCGCCGGAATGCCGCCGCCGGCGCTATGCCACGCCCGCAGTGCCTCCAGGAACATCAGCGTCTGGCCCTTATCGTCGACCGCGCCGCGAGCGACATAGCGCTTGCCGCGCGGGCCATCGACCAGTTGCGGGTCGAACGGATCGCTGTGCCACAGCGACAGCGGATCGACCGGCTGCACGTCATAATGCCCGTAGAACAGCACATGCGGCCCTGCGTAGTCCGCCGGCCCGGCCAGGTGACCCACCACCACCGGATGCCCCGCGGTCGGCCGCACGGCGGCCTCGAATCCCAGGCCGGCCAACTGCTCGCACCACCACTCGGCCGCCTTGACGCAGTCCGCCGCATGCGCGGGCTGGGCGCTGATGGACTTGATACGCAGCAGATCGAATAAATTGGCCCGCGACGCCACCAGATTGGCATCGGCGTGGTCCAGGACGGCGTTCAGGGTCGATTGGCTTGGGGCAGGCATGCGGATCTCCCGTGTCGATGCCCCATCAGTAGCCGATCCGGACCACCATTCGCCAGACGGCCACGCACCAGACGGCCACGCACCAGAGGGACACGCACCAGACGGCCACACAGTCGCGCCCGCATCGACGCGACGCGCGCGAACCTGTTATGACCCGCGTATGGATGTTTGCTTCATCGTTCCCGGGCCGCTCGCGACGGTCTCCGGGGGTCACACCTACGATCGCCGCATGGCCGACGGTCTGCGCACCCTGGGACACACCGTGCATGTGGTGGAGTTGGACGGGCGCCTGCCCGACCCCGACCAGGCCGCGATCTACGCCGCTCGGACGGCATGGGCCGCGCTGCCCGCCGACAGCGTCAAACTGATCGACGGCCTCGCCCTGCCGGCCTTCGACGGCCTGCCACTGCACCAGGTGACGGCGTTGATCCACCACCCCGCCTCTTTCGAGACCGGCCTGCCCGAAGAAACCGCCCACCGCCTGCACATCACCGAGGCCGCAATGTTCCGCGACCTGCCCCGCCTCGTCGTGACCAGCCAGCACACCGCCGAACGCATCGTCAAGGAATTCGCCACCCCGTCCGAACATATCAGCGTCGTCGTCCCCGGCATCGACGACCTGCCGCGCTGCAACGGGTCGGCCGGCTCGCCCTGCCAGATCTTGTCCGTGGGCGCACTCATCCCACGCAAGGGCCACGACGTGCTGCTGCGTGCCCTGGCTCGTTTGTTCGACCTGGACTGGGAACTGACCCTGGCCGGCTCCACCGACCGCGATCCGGTGCATGCCAACGGCCTGCATGCCCTGGCCGACGAACTGGCCATCACCCGCCGCATCCATTTCGCCAACGAGGCGACCGAGACGCTGTGGGCCGGCACCGACCTGTTCGCCCTGACATCGTATTTCGAGGGCTACGGCGTCGCCATCGCCGAAGCCCTGCGGCGCGGCCTGCCCGTCGCGGTAACCAATGTCGGCGCCGTGCCTACCCTGGTCGGACCCGAGGCAGGGATCGTCTGCGCACCCGGCGACGTCGAGCAACTATCGAAAGCGCTACGCCGGCTGATTTTCGATCGGCCAATGCTGCACGATATGGCAGAGATCGCCTGGCAATCCGGCCAATCGCTCCCGTCATGGAACGAACAAGCCGGCCACCTCGCCGCCGTCCTGGCCGGCCAGGATCTGGCAGACTGATCTACGCGTCTATGCGCGCCTCAGCGGTGGGGTATCGGTTCAGCCATCCGTGTTTGTCCGCGATGTGTGCCGCCAGCCTTCGAACAGTCTCCCGGTCAGTCTCGAAGACTGCATCGACATGTTTCGTGGCGACCCGTCAGTCGAACGTCAGCGTGAGGGCGGAGCCGCCATAGACGGCGATTTCAAAAGTCATCCCCTCGGCCCATGCCGCGCGGCCAAGGTCATCGACTGCCCGCATCACCCATAAGATAGACCGCGCTACGGTCCATTACACGGACTTGGACCAGGGTCGCCCCGAGGACAAGGTTTGCGCCGTCCGCATTCGGCGAACCGAAACCAGGCCTCGACTGACCACGCGGCAGACAAGGTATCGCTGATCGCGCAATCACGTGCGTTGGACGTTCCGTCCAACTCAGTCATGTTCTAAACGATCGATCGCGTGCGCCGCGCGTCCAGGACCCGGCGGGACGATGCTTGCAACAGGGAGGCCGAACAATGCTGCTAGGTGTGATCGCCGACGATTTCACGGGTGCCACCGATCTGTGCTCGATGCTGGTGCGCGGCGGCATGCGGACAGTGCAACTGATCGGCGTGCCATCGCCCGACCTGCCGGTGCCCGACGCGGATGCCGTGGTGGTAGCACTGAAATCACGCACCGCCCCCGTGCGCCAGGCCATCGACGAAAGCCTCGCCGCCCTCAAATGGCTTCAGGCCGCGGGCGCTCGGCAGTACTTCTTCAAATACTGCTCGACCTTCGACAGCACCGACCAGGGCAACATCGGACCCGTGGCCGACGCGCTGGTGGCGGCGCTCGATTGTGGCTTCGCACTGGCCTGCCCGGCATTCCCGACCAACGCGCGCACCGTCTACCAGGGCTATCTGTTCGCAGGCGGAGTCCCGCTGAACGAAAGCGGCATGGAAAATCATCCGCTGACACCCATGACCGACGCCAACCTGGTGCGCGTGCTGTCGCGCCAGACCGAGGGCACCGTCGGGCTGGTACCCTTCGTCACCGTCGACCAGGGCGCACACGCGATCCGCGACGCAATGACGCAGTTGAAGGAACGCGGCCGCCGCTATGCCATCGTCGATGCCATCACCGACGCCCATCTGGTTTCGATCGGTGAAGCCGCCGCCAGCCACGCGCTGATCACCGGCGGATCAGGCGTCGCCATGGGCCTGCCGGCAAACTTCCGCCGCTCGGGATTGTTGCCTGACGCGATCGATCCGGGCGCGCTGCCGAAGATCGAGGGCGCCGGCGCGGTTATCGCCGGTTCATGTTCCCGAGCAACGTTGGCCCAACTTGGTTACGCCCGAGCCCATCTGCCGATGTTCGAACTCGACGCAATGGCCACGCCGGACGCGGCGGCGCTCGCCGAGGCCGCACTGACATGGGCATCCGACAAGATCGGCGACAAACCGCTGGTCATCGCCGCCTCCGCCCCGCCCGACAAAGTCGCCGCACTGCAGGCACGCCTCGGACGCGATGCCGCCGGCGCGCTGATCGAGGACGCCGCTGCCCGCATCGCCGAAGGCCTGGTCGCCCGCGGCGTCCGCAAACTCGTCGTCGCCGGCGGCGAAACATCCGGTTCGGTCGCCGGACGGCTTGGCGTGCGCAGCCTGCGCATCGGCGTGGAGATCGATCCAGGCGTGCCCTGGACATTCGCCGAAGGACGGGGACCCGGCCTGATGATGGCGCTGAAGTCCGGCAACTTCGGTGCCACCGACTTCTTCCTGAAAGCGTTCCGTGTGCTGGAAGGCTGATCCCCATGACCGAACACGACACCCGCATCCTGCTGAGTGAACTCGGCGCCAGCCTGTTCACGCGCGGCTTTTCCGTCGGCAGCGCCGGCAACATCAGCGTGCGACTGCCGGACGGCTATCTGATGACGCCGACCAATTCGAGTCTGGGCAGACTCGATCCCGACCGCCTGTCCAAACTCGACCCGGCATTCCAGCACATCGGCGGCGACAAACCGTCGAAGGAAGTGTTCATGCACCGGGCATTCTACCAGGCGCGTCCCGAGGCAGGCGCGGTGGTGCATCTGCATTCGACCCACGCGACGGCGGTGTCCTGCCTCCCAGACGTCGAAGCCTCCAATCCGATCCCGCCGCTGACACCGTATTTCGTGATGCGGGTCGGCCGGCACATGCCGATCGTCCCATACTATCGGCCCGGCGATCCAGCGATGGAACCGGCGATCAACACCGCGGCGCAGGATGCACGCGCCGTCCTTCTCGCCAACCACGGCCCCGTGATCTCCGGCAAGACGCTGACCGACGCGGTCTACGCCGCCGAGGAACTGGAAGAAGCCGCCAAGCTCTTTCTGATGCTGCACAGCCAGGGACGACCGCCGCGGCTGTTGACTGACCCACAGGTCGACGATCTGCTGGCCACCTTCCAGTAAACCGGTTCGCGCACGGCACCCGAGGAAAAGGCGCCACCAGGGCGCCTTTTCCGTCAAGCATCGCGGTTGGCGATTATTCGTTCGATTCGCTCGCGGCGATTGGTGCCGCTTCCGGCGCGGGTGCCGATGTGGTCATGGCTTTCGCCTTGCGCACACCCTTCTTCGCAACCGCCTTCTTGGTGACCGCTACTTTCATCGCCGCTTTCTTCACAGCGGCCTTCTTCGGCGCTGCTTTCTTCGCCGCGCCCTTGGCGGCAACCTTCTTCGGCGCAGCCTTGCCGGCAGCCTTCTTCGGCGCCGCCTTGGCAACAGCCTTCTTCGGAGCAACCTTCTTCACCGCGGCCTTCTTCGGCGCAGCCTTGCTGGCAGCCTTCTTCGGTGCCGCCTTGGCAACGGCCTTCTTCGGAGCAGCCTTCTTCACCGCGGCCTTCTTCGGCGCGGCCTTGGCGGCCGCCTTCTTCGGCGCGGCCTTCTTGGCAGCGGCTTTCTTCGGCGCCGCCTTGACGACCGCCTTCTTCGCGGCAGCCTTCTTGACTGCCGGCTTCTTTACCGCCGCTTTCTTGGTGGCGGCTCTCATCGCCATCGCCTGCGCACCCACCGCCTTGCCGGCGGGAACGTCATTCATCGTGTCGTCATTACTCACCTGCGGAACTCCTTGTTGAACGTGCCGTCTCTGTCTGGTGCTTTCGGCGAAGCCATAGTTCAGGTCGCATGCCGGGCAGGCGCGATGGCATGAAGGCGCTGCGGATTTGTTTCATCGGCAAACCGGCTGGCATACGTATCAACCCGGCGCGTATCCGGGTGCTTGCTGGACTCGTCTGCGGCTTCCCAAGGTCGCGGTCCATTGACCGTCCTTACTGTTGAACGTGCCCATCCATCGAGAGTCTGCACACAAAGTGCGAATCGATTCGCGAACACGGATTCCGCTATTCATCGTCTCGTCCACACGTGTCAACGAAAAGCAACGGTTTCGCGACATATTTATGAAAAAAATTTTCGTGCGTAGCGTTTCAGGGACTAATGGAAAAACAAAACCCCCGCGACATCCCTGCCGCGGCGGTTCCGATCGACTTGGAAAAAACCGATCAGCCGCGCTGATCGATCGGCACGAATGTCAGGTTTTCCGGCCCGGTATAGTTGGCCGTTGGACGGATCAGCTTGTTGTCGACGCGCTGTTCCATCACATGCGCCGCCCAGCCCGAGGTGCGCGCGATAACGAACAGCGGCGTGAACATCGCCATCGGCACACCCAGCATGTGGTAGCTGATGGCGGAGAACCAATCGAGGTTGGCGAACATCTTCTTCGCATCCCACATCGTCGATTCGATGCGGTCGGCAATGTCGAACATCTTCATCGATCCGGCATGCTGCGACAGCCTGCGCGCCACTTCCTTGATAACTTTGTTGCGCGGATCGGCGATTGTATAAACCGCATGGCCAAATCCGATCACCACCTGCTTCGCTTCGATGCGCTTGCGAATATCCGCCTCCGCCTCGTCCGGCGACGCATAGCGGTTCTGGATCTCGAAAGAGACCTCGTTGGCACCGCCATGTTTCGGCCCGCGCAGCGCGCCGATACCCGCGGTCAGCGCCGAGTACATGTCGGCCCCGGTGCCCGCCACCACCCGGCAGGTGAAGGTCGAAGCGTTGAACTCATGTTCCGCATACAGAATCAAAGACGTGTGCATCGCACGCACGAACATCTCCAACGGCGCCTTGCCGTGCAGCAGATGCAGGAAGTGCCCGCCGATGGAATCGTCGTCGGTTTCCACGTCGATGCGCTTGCCGTTATGCGCGTAGTGGAACCAGTACAGCAGCATTGACCCCAGACATGCCATCAACCGGTCGGCGATATCGCGCGCGCCCGGCGGGTTCTGGTCTTCCTTCTCCGGCAGCACGCAGCCCAGCGCGGAGACACCCGTGCGCATCACATCCATCGGATGCGACGCCGCCGGCAACGCCTCCAGCGCCAGCTTCACCGCGTTCGGCAAACCACGCAGCGCCTTCAGCTTCGCCTTGTAGCCAGCCAGCTCGGCGCGCGTCGGCAACGCACCATGCACCAGCAGGAATGCGATCTCCTCGAACTCGCACGTGTCGGCGACGTCCAGAATGTCGTAGCCGCGATAGTGCAGATCGTTGCCGGACCGCCCGACGGTGCACAAAGCCGTGTTGCCGGCCGTGACCCCCGACAGTCCGACACCCTTCTTCGCTCTGTTGGGCAGCGACGTTGTCTCGCTCATAGGCGTATCTCCTTGCTTCGGGTTACAGAATACCGGGCTTGCCAACCACCAGCGTGCCCGCCGGCAACGCCACGTTCAACCGGTGCAGGTCGCCCGCCGGCATGCGAGGCAGCTCCTGCGCCGCCTCCAGGAACCGGTTCGATTCCCTGGTGGTGATGATTCCGTCGGTCAGCGTCTGGAACTTGCGGATATAGTCATCGCGGCCAAACGGCCTGGCACCCAGCGGATGTGCATTGGCAACCGCCATCTCATCGACAATCACGCTCCCATCCCGCATAAAAATCTCCGCTCGGCCGCCGAACGACAACTCGTTCGGATCGGTCGCACGATAGCGGCGCGTCCATTCCGGATCCTCGGTCGTTTCGATCTTGTGCCACAGCCGCACGGTGTCGGCGCGCGACGCCCGCTTCGGCGCATAGCTGTCGACGTGATGCCAGGTGCCATCCTGCAGCGCGACGGCGAAGATATACATGATCGAGTGGTCCAGCGTCTCCCGGCTCGCCTTCGGATCCATCTTCTGCGGATCGTTGGCACCGGTGCCGATCACATAGTGCGTGTGATGGCTGGTATGGATCACGATCTTTTCCACATCGCCGAAGTTTTCGACTTTCTCCCGCATGCGGAACGCCAGATCGATCAGCGCCTGCGACTGGTACTCGGCGCTGTGTTCCTTGGTGTAGCTGTCCAGGATCGCGCGCTTCGCCTCTCCAGGTGCCGGCAGCGGCACGACGTAATGCGCCTCGGGCCCGTCCAGCAGCCACGCGATGACGCTGTCCTCACCTTCGTAGATCGGGCTGGGCGCGCCTTCGCCACGCATCACCCGATCCACAGCCTCGATCGCCAGCTTGCCGGAATGCGCCGGCGCATACGCCTTCCACGAGCTGATTTCACCCTTGCGAGACTGGCGGGTGGTGCAACTGACATGCAACGCCTGCTGGATCGCCTGGTAGATGACGTCCTGCTTCAACCCCAGCAGCGTGCCGATACCACCCGCCTGCGCGGGGCACAGATGCGCAATGTGATCGATCTTGTGCTCGTGCAGGCAGATGGCGCGCACGAGGTTGATCATGATCTCGTAGCCCGTGGCGATACCGCGGATCAGGTCCCTGCCGGATTTCTCCATCGTCTGCGCCACCGCCAGGATCGGCGGGATGTTGTCGCCGGGATGCGAGTAGTCGGCGGCCAGGAACGTGTCGTGCATATCCAGCTCTCGCACCGCCACGCCATTGGCCCATGCCGCCCATTCCGGGCTGACGCGCTTGCTGGACGGCACGCCGAACACCGACGCGCCATTCTTGTTCGGTCGCGCCAGCGCCATGTCGCGCGCCGACACGATCGCGTGCCGATTGGCCGACGCAATCGCCACCGAGGCATTGTCGATCACCCGGTTGACGATCATCGCCGCCACATCCTTGGTCACCGCGACTTTGTCCGCCGCCACCCCGGCAAATTTCCACGCCAGTTGGTCTTCCCGTTTCAGCCCCGCCTTCGATGGGCTGACCCTCACATCATGATCGATCATTACCGTCCTCCCTGCCTGTCCGGCCCGCCCGTCAGGCCACCTTCTCGCTTCGTAGTGTCACGCCACCGGAACGGCAAGTTTAGGTGGTTGCGTATCTGGGTAGCCGTGGCATCGTGACACGGTCTCGGAAGGAGGGTTTGCTTGTCCCGCATCATCACCGTCGCCGCCGCCCAGTTGGGGCCGATCCAGCAAGCCGAACCGCGTTCCGTCGCCGTCGCCCGCATGGTCCGGCTGTTGGAACGCGCGCACAAGCGCGGCGTCGAACTCGTCGTTTTCCCCGAACTGGCGCTGACCACCTTCTTCCCGCGCCACTATCACGAAGACATCGCCGAGGCGGATGGCTGGTTCGAAACCACGATGCCATCGAACGAAACGGCACCGCTGTTCGAAGCCGCACAACGCTACGGCATCGGCTTTCACCTCGGATACGCCGAGATCGCACACGAAGCCGATGAAACCGGCCACGTGCGCAAGCGCCGCTTCAACACTTCGATATTGGTCGGCCCACAAGGCGACGTGCTGCTGAAATACCGCAAGATCCATCTGCCGGGGCACGCCGAATACGACCCCAAGCGCAAGGTGCAGCATCTGGAGAAGCGGTATTTCGAGGTCGGCAACCTCGGCTTCCCCGTCATCCGCGCGCCGATGGGCGGGCTGGACGGCGTCAACCTCGGAATGATGATCTGCAACGATCGCCGTTGGCCCGAAGCCTGGCGCGTTCTCGGCCTGCAAAGCGTGGAACTCGTCGCGCTGGGATACAACACCCCAAGCCTCAACATGGAGGCCGGTGGTTTCGAGGCGCATCACCTGCGGGTCTTCCACTCGCATCTGTCGATCCAGGCCGGCTGCTACCAGAACGCCTGCTTCGCCGCCGCCACCGCCAAGGCCGGCGTGGAGGACGGCTGCGAGTTGTTCGGCCACTCCATCATCGTCAATCCGCAGGGCGAGATCATCGCGATGGCGGCAAGCTGGGACGATGAGCTGATCACCGCCGATTGTGACCTGGATTTATGCACACTGGGCCGGACCACGATCTTCGCCTTCGACAAGCACCGCCGGCCGGAAGCCTACGAACGGATCACCGGACAGGTGGGCGCGGTTGCCCCGCCGGTCTGGCAAAAGCCCAACCCCGCCTAAGCCCGCATCGACGGCGAAGCCAGGCCACCATTGCTTGCTCGTTACGGTCCAACGGCGTGCTCAATCATCCAGCTCGCTGCGAGGCCGCTCGATCGCCTCCGGACCACTCCGCGCCTCGTCCTCGGGACCAACCGACCGCCTGACCGGGCGCGGACCCGCCGCCAGCCCAAGTTCGATCAGCGCCCGGATCGCGTCGCACTCACTGCCGAGTCGATTTGCCAACCGATAATCCTCCACCGACCTTGCCAACTCGGGGGACAGGCTGACCTGTCGGGACGCGGGGGCCGTCGACGCTTCGGGCATGGGGACAAATCCATAGCTGCTGGGAATCAGATGTGTCCGTCAGCAACGCACGCCGGCCAGCCCCGGTTCAATCGCATGCTCACCGAACGTCCCGCATCGATGTTCGGAAACAGGGACGCCCGCGGCGGTCATCCGCGCGGGCGTCGGTCTGCACCAGGCTTTCAACTCACTATTTCGAATCCATCCTGGTGACCGGCACCAACGGACACCTGCGTCACCCTGGAGGACACGAATCCGAGGCTGCTCAGTTATGGTAGTTCCAGTGGTGATGCCTCTTGTCCCACTCGCGATGTTTCCAATGCTGATGATGCCAGTTGTAGTCGACCTGCACCATGCTGGACGGCGCCACGACCGCGAACCCGGACAACGGTATCGCGGGAACGGCGAACGCCGCGGTGGAAAGCCCGACCGCCAGGCCGGAAGCCGTCACCGCCGAAAGGATCAATTTACGCATGCTCACTCCGTAAAACATCAAGGGGTTGATTGAAGATCGTCCCGAGATAAGGCCCGACAAGACAACCGCTCGAAGGCATTTTGATGGCACCGCGGGCTGCAACATTCATGTGATCGCACCCCAACGATTACGCAGGACCGGGACCACGGTTCACTGAAGCC
>DATAZJ010000620.1:0-4018 GCA_036272115.1 Rhodopila sp.
AGCACCTGGCTGACGATCAGCCCGCCGACGATCGCCACGCCCAGCGGCCGGCGCAGTTCCGATCCGGTGCCGTTGCCCAGCATCAGCGGCAGCGCGCCCAGCAGCGCCGCCATCGTCGTCATCAGGATCGGCCGGAACCGCAGCAGGCACGCCTGGTGGATCGCCTCACGCGGCGGCTTGCCTTCCTCCCGTTCGGCGACCAGCGCGAAGTCGATCATCATGATCGCGTTCTTCTTGACGATGCCGATCAGCAGGATGATGCCGATGATGGAGATGACGTCGATGTTGTCGCCGGCGATCAGCAGCGCCACCAGCGCGCCGGCACCGGCCGAGGGCAGCGTCGAAAGGATCGTGACGGGATGGATGAAACTTTCGTACAGCACCCCCAGCACGATGTACATCGTCATGATCGCCGCCAGCACCAGGTAAAGTTCGTTGGACAAGGACGCTTCCAGGGCGGAGGCGGCGCCCTGGAAGGCGGTGACGAAGCTCACGGGCAGGTTGATGTCTTTCTCCGCCTGACGGATCGCCGTGACGGCGGCGCCCAGCGACGATCCGGGCGTGATATCAAACGAAATCGTCGTCGCCGGGAACTGCGCCAGATGGCTGATCTGCAACGGCCCCGGCTTCTGCTGGATGGTGACGATGGAACTCAGCGGCACCTGCCCGGAGGTGGAGGCGGATGACGGCAGCCAGATCGCCGATAGGGCGCTGAGTGACTTCTGGTCCGCCGGGTCGGCTTCCATGATCACCCGGTACTGGTTGGACTGGGTGTAGATGGTGGAGATGATGCGCTGGCCGAACAGGTCGTACAGCGCGTTGTCGACCGTTGCCGGGGTGATGCCGAAACGCGCGGCCGTGGCTCGGTCGATCACCAGATTCACCGTCAGGCCCTGCTGTTGCAGGTCGCTCGCCACGTTCTCCAGGTCCGGCAACTGGTTCAGCTTCGCCAGCAGTTTCGGCACCCATTCGGTGAACGCCGACAGGTTGGGATTTTCCAGTACGAACTGGTACTGCGTGCGGCTGACCGATGCATCGAGCGTCAGGTCCTGCACCGGTTGCAGATACAACTGCACGCCCTGCACGTCGGCGGTTTCCTGCTGCAGCCGCGCGGCGATCTCGGTCGCGTTGAGGCTGCGGTCGTCCTTCGGCTTCAGGTTGATCAGGAACCGGCCGTTGTTCAGCGTGGTGTTGCTGCCATCGACGCCGATGAAGGAACTCAGGCTGGAGACGTCGGGGTCTTTCAGGATCGCGTCGGCCAGCGCCTGCTGATGCGCCGCCATGGCGCCGTAGGAGGAGGTCTCCGCCGCGACCGAGATGCCTTGCAGCAGGCCGGTGTCCTGCACCGGGAAGAAGCCTTTCGGCACCACGGTGTAGAGCAGGACGGTGACGCCCACGGTGAGCAGCGCCACCAACAGGGTGAGCGGCTGATGGTCCAGCACCACGTTCAGCGCTTTGTCGTAACGGCCGATGATCCAGTTGAACCCGCGTTCCGCCTTCAGGTCGAACTTGCTGCGTGCCGCCTCCGGCCGGTGATGCAACAGCTTGGCGCACATCATCGGCACCAGGGTCAGCGACACGATGGCGGAGATGACGATGGTCACCGACAGGGTGATCGCGAACTCATGGAACAGCCGTCCCACCACGTCGCCCATGAACAGCAGCGGGATCAGCACCGCGATCAGCGACACCGTCAGCGAAATGATGGTGAAGCCGATCTGCTCGCTGCCTTTCAAGGCCGCGGCAAGGGGGGATTCACCAGCTTCGACATAACGGGAAATGTTCTCGATCATGACGATCGCGTCGTCCACCACGAAGCCGGTGGAGATGGTCAGCGCCATCAACGACAGGTTGTCGAGGCTGAACCCCAGCATGTACATCGCCGCCAGGGTGCCGACCAGCGACAGCGGCACCGACAGGCTGGGGATGATCGTCGCCGGGATGTTGCGCAGGAACAGGAAAATCACCGCCACGACCAGCGCGATCGCCAGCCCAAGCTCGAACTCCACGTCGGAGACGGAGGCTCGTATCGTGACCGTGCGGTCGGTCAGCACCGCGACATCGACCGCGGCCGGCAGCGTGGCCTGCAACTGCGGCAGCAGTGCCTTGATGTTGTTGACCACCTGGATGACGTTGGCGCCCGGCTGGCGCTGCACGTTCAGGATCACCGCCGGCGTCTTGTGGGCCCACGCACCCAGCCTGGTGTTCTCCGACCCGTTGATGACCTTGGCGACGTCCTTCAGATGCACCGGTGCGCCGTTGCGATAGGCGATCACCAGGTTGAGATACTGTTGCGGGTCGCTGATCTGGTCGTTGGCATTGATCGTCGTCGCCTGCGCCGGGCCGTCGAAGTTGCCCTTCGGCGTATTGACGTTCGCATTGCCCAGGGTGGTCCGCAGGTCGTCGACATTCAGCCCGTACGCGGCCAGTGCCCGCGGGTTGACCTGTATGCGCACCGCCGGCGTCTGGCCGCCGCTGATGCTGACCAGCCCGACGCCCGGCTGCTGGGAGATCTTCTGCGCCAGCCGCGTGTTCGCCGAGTCCTCGACCTGGGTCAGCGGCAATGTCTTGGAGGTCAGCGCCAGCGTCAGGATCGGCGCGTCCGCCGGGTTGACCTTGGCGTAGATCGGCGGCGCCGGCAGGTCGGACGGCAGCAGGTTGCCCGCCGCGTTGATCGCCGCCTGCACCTCCTGCTCCGCGACGTCGAGGTCGACGTCGAGACCGAACTGCAAGGTGATCAGCGACGCCCCGGCCGAACTGGTGGAGAACATCTGGTTCAGGCTTGGCATCTGCCCGAACTGCACCTCCAGCGGGGAGGTGACGGACGAGGTCATCACCTCCGGGCTGGCGCCGGGATAGAAGGTCTGCACCTGGATGGTCGGGTAATCGACCTCCGGCAGCGCGGAGATCGGCAGGAACCGGTAAGCGACCATGCCGACCAGCAGGATCGCCGCCATCAACAGCGTGGTGGCGACCGGCCGCAGGACGAACGGGCGGGACGGACTCATGCGGGGGTGCCGTCAACGCCGAGGTGGGCACACGCGGTCCCCCCGTCATGGCCGGTCACGCGCCCCTCGCCGTGGCCGGCTGCGCGCCCCTCGCCGTGGCCGGCTACGCGCCCTTCGCCGTGGTCGGGCACGCGCTCTCCGTCATGGCCGGGTGTGTTCCGGCCATCTTCGCACCGGCGGATGAAGCGCGGATGGCCGGCACGCGCCCAGTCGTGGCGGACAGGTGGTGTTCGGCCGACATCCGAGGACGCCGCTGGCACGGTCGCGAGGCGTGTCATTGCGCTTGCGGCTGCTGGCGGTGGTGTTGGTGGTTCGCCGGCTGGGCTGGCGTGGCCGCCGGCGGTGTCTGGCCTGGTTGCGTCTTGTCTGTTTGCGGCTGGTCTGGTTGCGTCTGGTCTGGTTGCGTCTGGCCTGGCGCTGCCTGACCCGGCTGCGTGCCGGCAGGCGGGGTTCCATTCGCCGCCGCCCCCGACTTCGCCGCCGCCCCCGGCTTCGCCGCTGCCTGGGCGTCCCCCTGGGCCGCCGGCAGCGTCACCTTGGCGCCGTCACGCAGCCGATCGGTCCCGTCCGTCACCACCCGATCGCCGGGGTTCAAACCCGACGTCACCGCCTCGAACCCGCCATCCGTCGGCCCGACCTTGATCGGGCGGACCGAGACCGTGTTGTTGGCATTGATCAGATAGACGAACGTTCCGGGTTCGCCGCGCTGCACGGCGGGCACCGGCACACGCACCGTGTTCGCCATGGTGTTCACCAGCAGCCGGGCATTCACGAACTGATTGGGATACAACTGCTCGTCCGGGTTGGCGAACGTCGCCCGCAGCTTCAGCGTGCCGGTGGTGGTGTCGATCACGTTGTCCAGCGTGCTCAGTTGCCCGGTCGCCAGCAGCCGCGTGTTCGCCCGGTCATAGGCCTCCACGCTCAACGTGGCGCCGGAGCGGACTCGCTGAATGATGTCGGGCAAATTGTCCTCCGGCACCGAGAACAGTACCGAGATCGGATGCATCTGC
>DATAZJ010000621.1:0-7343 GCA_036272115.1 Rhodopila sp.
CACCGCGAAATTGCTCGACCCGACGCCATACAGCACGCCGCCGATCGTTCCCACCGCCTGGTTGACGACCGTGCCGCCACCGCGCAGCCCGATGCCGACGCCACTCCCCCCATCCGCGGTGATGGTGCCCGTGTTGTTCACCAGTCCCGGATTGACAAGATAGACGCCGACCGCCGTCGCACTGATTAAGTTCTGGTTCAGCACCGTCCCGCCGGCTTCCGGCGCCACACCCGTCGCGCCCTGCACGATCCCCTGGTTGGTGACCACCCACTGCGCGAATGCGGACCCGTAAAGTCCCGCCTGCAACAGCGCATCGGACGAGATTGTTGTCGGATTGTCGCCCGCCGTACTGAGCGTCACTTGCGCGGTCACAACACCGCTGATCGTCCGTCCGGCCATTTACACGCCCATTTTATTTACGGTTGAGTGCCAATCCCGCGCTGCACCCGCCATTTCAGCAGTGAACCCGGTCCAATAGAGTATCCATCACGACTCAATACCAGCGCGTATCGAGGCTCCCATGGCCTGCCAGCAGTCCACTCCCGACAGAAACATCCAACGCTGTCGAGTAAATCATACCAACCGGCGCTGATGCAGACTCTTCGGTCGACCCCGTCCGTCATGCCGGTATCCACGCCTTTTACGAGCGAAAACAAAGACATGGAGGGCGGGCCTGCGCTCGCCATGACGGTTGCTCGGTGCTGCCGATGGGTCAACATCAAGGGCGATTGGTATCAGCCTGCGGAAATCAGTGCCCAGCGGCTCAAATCCGACGACACTATCCGCCTGATTTGGCCCACTGGACGCCGCATCCATCAAATGCTGTCACAAAAGGCGTATGTACAGCAAGCGCGCAACGGCCATTGCACAACGAAAAGCGCATCCACGGCGAATAATAATTCATCGCCCGACCATCAAGAGCCCAAAAAACCCGACAGGCCCAAGTAGATATCACGCCCAGGATTTCCCAACCCACCCAACCGCCACATCGTTACCCCAGCCGACCGTCCCCGCAACCAACGCCTGACAACAGCGCTCGGCAACGCGCCGTGGCCCAGCGACCCTCAGCCGTCCCCCCACCCGCGAAACAACGCCACCAGCCCCACGCCCCTCAAGCAGCGGTAATCTCCGCCCACAAACAATCCGCCCCGGCCCGCGCCATATGCCGCCCCAGCAGCCGCTGCCACACAGCGTCCTTGCCGAACTCATCCCGCCACGACCACAGCCGGCGCGTCAGGAAATGCAGATCGTGCTCGATCGTAAACCCGATCGCACCATGCACCTGATGCGCGATCCCCGCCGCGATCCCGGCGGCCTCCCCAGCCCGAGCCTTCCCCGCCGCGATCGGCAGGATCGCCACCTCATTCGCCACCGCGTCCGCCGCCATCCCGGCCGCCGCCACCGCCGCGGCGGTCTGCCCCGCCATCACCGCCAAATTCTGCTGCACCGCCTGGAACTTGCCGATCGGCCGGCCGAACTGCACCCGATCCTGAGCATACTGCGTGGTCATCCCGGTCAGCCGCGTCAACGCCCCCGCCATCTGCTGAGTCCGCATCGCCGCCCCCACCGCGATCATCGCCTCCGCCGGCACGCCGGCCGCCCCCACGGCGATCGCCATCCCATCCAGCCGCACCGTATCCCGCGGCTCCCGGGCAACATTCTCACCAGCCTCGATCGACCAGGACTCCCGGCCCACCAGCGCCACGCGGCCATCCGCCAGCACCACCAGCCGATCGACATCCCGACCCCACGGCACCCGGGTCAACACCCCCGACACGCGCCATCCACCATCCACCGGCGTCAGCGTCACACCCTCGCCGTCCCGCACCGGCCCCACCGTCAGCGGCCCATCCGGGATTTCCAGCCCGGCACCGGCCAGCAGCCAGCTCGCCAGCATCGTCTCCGCCAACGGGATCGGCGCGGCATGGGCGCCGGCCACCGTCAGCAGCGACAGCGCATCGGCCACCGCGATACCGAATCCACCCGCCGCTTCCGGCACCAAGGCGCGATGCAGCCCGGCCTCCTCCACCGCCGCCCACAGCGCCGCCGGCCAGACCCCCTGGTCGGCCGAACGCCGGACAGCGGTATCGCAATGCGCCAGGAACAGCCGGTCCGCGGTTTCCCGCAACATGGCGCCTTCGGAGTCGGTCATGATTTCCCCACCGCGTGCTGTTTCCACATCGCCCACGGCCGCTCGACCAACTTGTCGACGGTCCTGGACGCGGCGGCGGCTTCCTCCGGACTCAGGAACGTCACCGTCCCCAACCGCATCGCCTCCGCCTCCATACGAGCATTCACTTCCGTATACACCGCTCGGAAGACAACATGATGCAGCGACTGCGCCGCCGCCACCGACCCGTGCCCGCGCATCAGCACCACCGAGTGATCGCCCATCACCGCCGCCAGCGCATGGCCCAATGACGGATTGCGGATCAGCATGTCCGTGGCCGGCCCGGCGGTGTCGCTGATATCGAACACCGGTGCACCGGCGCCCAGGAAACTGGACATATGGTTCATCGGCCGCAGCTTCACCTTGGTATCGGCGAACGGAATCACCGCCGGTGAGTGGCTATGCACGATCGCGATCACATCCGGCCGTACCTTATACAGCTCACCGTGAATGAACCGCTCCAGGTACGACGTCCGGCCGCGCGCATCCACCGGCACGCTGTCCAGATCGTATTCCATGATGTCGTCCCGCGTGACCAGCACCGGCGCCATGCTGCGCGCCAGCAGATAGCGGTTCGGGTCCTTGTCATGCCGCACGCTGACATGGCCGAACCCATCGACGACGCCCTGGTCGTACAAAATGTGGTTGGCCACGACCAGATCGTCCAGCAGCGCCGCATTCGCCGGCCCGGCCGACACCGGCGCCGCCAAAGCCCGCGCCCCCATTGGCAACGACACCGCGGCGGCCAAGAAGCCACGACGGCCAAGCGAGGCTGGTCCGCAGCAAAGGCACATAGACATTTCGCGTCCCCCTATTGTTGTTCTCTAGCGATTGCCCGCACCCGCACCAATAGTAGCATCGTTGCCCGCCGCGAAAGGACCTTGCCCATGGCTCAACCGACTCCCCAGACGATCAAGGCGGCAATCCAAGCCCAGCGCGCCACCATGCAGGCCCTGTTCGACCAGCTTCGCCAGGACGGCCTGGACGAACCCGGCGTCTCCCGCGACCCCTACGGCGCCGGCGAACAGCGCGCCCACGCCACCGTCACCCGAACCGCTCGTGCCATGGGCCTGGAGATCAGCCACGACGACGCCGCCAACCTCTACATGACCCTGCCCGGCCGCGACCGTTCGGCCCCCGTCCTGGTGATCGGCTCGCATCTGGACTCGGTGCCGCACGGCGGCAACTTCGACGGCGCCGCCGGCGTGCTGGCCGGCCTGGCAACGGTCGGCGCCCTGCGCGCCATGGACCTGACCCCCGAATGCGACATCGTCGTCATGGGAATCCGCGCCGAGGAAAGCGTCTGGTTCCAGGTCTCCTACATCGGCAGCCGAGGCAGCCTCGGCACCCTCCCCGATGGCGCGCTGGACGTCCGCCGCGTCGACACCGGCCGCACCCTGGCCGACCACATCGCCGAATGCGGCGGCAACCCCGACGCATTGCGCGCCCACACCCGCCATTTCGACCCATCCCGCATCCGCGCCTACCTCGAACTGCACATCGAGCAGGCCCCCAGCCTGGTGGAAGCCAACCGTCCGGTGGCCGTCTGCACCGGCATTCCCGGCAATTTCCGCTTCACCGAAGCCTGGATCGAGGGCCGCCCCGATCACGTCGGCACCCCAAGACGCTTCCGTCACGACGCCGCAACCGCCGGCGCGGAATTCGCCATCGCGCTCGACACCATGTGGGCGGAGTATGAAGAACGCGGCATCCCCATGGCCTGCACCCTCGGCCGCTTCCACACCGACCCGGCGGTGCATGGCCTGACCATCGTGCCGGGCTCGTTCCATTTCAGCCTCGATGTGCGCGCCTACGACCCAGCCGTCCTCGCCGAACTTGAAGACAGGGTCAGCCGCATCGTCGACGGCATCGAGCAGCGCCGCGCCGTCCGCTTCCACCTCGGCCAGAAGGCCCGCGCCGCCGTCGGTCCGGTTGATCCTGTCATCAAGGCCGAACTGCAAGCCGCCGCCGAGGCACAGGGCATCCCCATCCTGCATATCGGCAGCCCCGCCTCCCACGACGCCGCCGCCTTCGCCGCGGCGGGCGTGCCGATGGGCATGCTGTTCGTCCGCAACGAAAACGGCAGCCATAATCCGTTCGAGGCCATGACAATCGAGGATTTTCTTGACGGCTCTCTAGTTTTGATACAGTGGGTTACCTTGACCAGGAAACTCTCTGTTACAACTCGCGCGGAATAGTTTGATGTCGCAAACGGGGACGTCGGAAGCGGACAACCGCCTCAGGTTCGGATTCTCCGCCCGGGCTTTTTCAAGCTGGCTGGTACCGGCGATCTATGCGGTCAGCCTCCTGGCTTTCGTCGAAGACCTCTTCCGCGACAACACCCTGGCCTACGGCATATTCTACGCCCCGCTGATTGCCACGTCGGTCTTTCACAAAGGCCGTTCCGGCTTATGGATCATCAGCGTCGTCGCCTGCCTGATGGTGATCGTCGGCACCTTCCTGCCGACATTCAGCCCCGATATGCCGGATATGATCGGCAACCGCGTCCTGTCGATCATGGCGATCGTCGCCACCGCGATATTCGTCCGCCACGCCCGCAACATCCAGGATCGCCTCGCCGCCGAAACCCGCCGCGCCGAGGCTGCGGAACGCATCAAGACCGACGTTCTCACCAATCTCAGCCAGGAAATCCGCACGCCGCTGCACACGCTTCTGGGCGTGCTGAGTCTGACGATGGCCACCAGCCAGCCGGATCAGCGCGAAGCCCTCGGACGGGTCCGCCGCGACGGCAAGCAATTGCTGGCGACGATCGACAACCTGCTCGACCTGACGCAGATCGAGGAACGCCAACTGAAGTGCCAGACCGTCGATATCGCCACGATCGCCCGCGATGCCGCCGAAAGCGCCCGTGCCACAGCCAATGAGCGGCAGATCAGCATCGCGCTGCCCCCCGATCGCCAGACCGGCGACGCGTCGGCGATCGGCGATTCCTGGGCGATGCGCCGCATCCTCGACAACCTGCTGGCCAACGCCGTCCGGCTGACCCCGCCCGGCGGCACCGTGTCGGTGTCGGTGGCACGCGGCCCCGGCACCGTGACCGCCTCGGTCAGCGACACCGGACGCGGACTGCCGCCGCAGTTGACCCACGACCTCCGGACCGATTGCCTGGAAAGCGGCATTGCCGGCATGCCGGCCACGGGCGGCACCGGCCTGGCGCTCAGCAATCGCCTGGCCCGAGCGATGAACGGCCGGCTGACCGCGCACAATCAACCGGATTCCGGCGCGACCGTCAGCCTGTCACTCCCGGCCGCCTGAACACACTTGCCCGCGGCGGCCGTTCGCGTCATCCCTGACCAGAACAACGCCAACCCGGAGACCCAAATGCGCGCCGTCGGATACCAGGCTTCTCTCCCCATCGACGCCCCGGACGCCCTCCTCGACATCACCCTCCCCCAACCCCAGCCGCTCGGGCGCGATCTGCTGGTCCAGGTCCACGCCGTATCGGTCAATCCGGTGGACACCAAAGTCCGCATGCGCGCCAAGCCGGAGGCCGGTGACTGGAAAGTCCTCGGCTACGACGCCGCTGGCGTTGTCGTCGCCACCGGCCCCGACGCGACCCTGTTCAAGCCCGGCGACGCCGTGTTCTACGCCGGCGACATTACCCGGTCCGGAACCAACGCCGAATACCACCTGGTCGACGAACGCATCGTCGGCCGCAAACCAACCAGCCTCGACTGGGCCCAGGCCGCCGCCCTGCCGCTGACCGCGATCACCGCGTGGGAGGCGCTGTTCGATCGCCTGGACGTCCGCAAACCGGTCCCCGGGGCCAACGCCATCCTGGTCATCGGCGGGGCAGGGGGCGTCGCCTCGATCACCGTGCAACTGGCCCGCCAACTGACCGGCCTCACCGTGATCGGCACCGCGTCCCGCCCCGAGACCGCCGCCTGGGTCCGCGACCTGGGCGCCCACCATGTGATCGACCATGCCAAACCGCTCGCCGAACAGACCGAACCATTCGGCGCACCGGGCTTCGTCTTCTCCGCCACCCAGACCGACAAGCACCTGGCCGAGATCGTCAAGCTGATCGCCCCGCAAGGCCGCTTCGGCCTGATCGACGACCCGGCCACGCTCGACATCGTTCCGTTCAAGCGCAAGGCCGTGTCAGTGCATTGGGAGCTCATGTTCACCCGCCCGATGTTCCGGACCGAGGACATGGCCGCCCAAGGCACCCTGCTGAACGAGGTGGCACGCCTGGTCGACGCCGGCACCCTACGCACCACGCTGGGCGAGAATTTCGGCCCGATCAACGCCACCAACCTGAAACGAGCCCACGCCCTGATCGAAAGCGGCCGCGCCCGCGGCAAAGTGGTCCTGGAAAACTTCACCCCCTAAACCGCTCGGTCTACCCCCAACCAACAGCCGACACCCCCATCCGCCGCAAAATTTTCCCCTCTGCGCCCTCTGCGCCCTCCGCGAAAAAAAGCCCAGCCAGCAACAAACACCACCCCATCCCAATTCGCTCTGCAGCTCAACACATCCCAACCGGAATCAAGCGGACCCGCCAGCAGCGATCACCACCCGCCCACAACCCAACAACCACCTCCCCACCACCGCAACCCAACGAATCTCCGTGGCCCTCAGCGGTGCTCCGTCTTCCTCCGTGCATAAAATGAAGGAAGAAGAAACGAACTCACAGCATCCACCCAACCCCCCGCCCCAGAAACCAAACTCCAGAAACCAAACTCCAAAAACCAAACTCCAAAAACCAAACCCCAAAAACCACACGCCCAAACAAACCCGACCCCAAAAAAACACCCCGCATGAAACAAGTTTGCAACCACTTCTGGCCCCCAATCGCGCCCCAACGCGCCAGCCGGGTCACACCATGCTCAATCTCTTCCAATCCGCCGCCGACCCCGAGGTTTTCGGCTTCACCCAGGACGCCACCGGCCAGAACCTTCCCGAGAAATTCGCCCCGTGGCGGAAATCCAGCCAGGCCGGTTCCCTTTATCTGGGGATCGGCGAATCCTCCGCCCAGCTTGGTGCCGGGGATCCGGTCATTCGCGCCGTCCGGGCCCGCGGCTTCTACCTGGTCGGCGTGCCGCCATCCCAGTCACCGATGGATCGCTGGAAGCGGCAATGGCGCAGGGCCGGCTGAAACCGCCCCCACAAAACCCTCAGTTGAACGCCATCCCCCCGGACAGCGCGACCG
>DATAZJ010000622.1:0-5309 GCA_036272115.1 Rhodopila sp.
CTTGCGGCAACGGCATCGCCGAACGCGTCGATGGCGATATCCTGGTTCGCCAGAGCGGCGAAACGAGCATGGCCGGCCTCGATGTTCGGTTCGTTGATCTGGTGACGCAAGGCGGTGGTCAGCAGCAGAGCGGTGATGTCCATGTCACGCCCGCCGTTCCATCATCGCCACGAAGCGGTCGAACAGATAATGGCTGTCGGACGGGCCGGGACTGGCCTCGGGATGGTACTGCACGGAAAACGCCGGCCGATCGGTCGAGGCGATACCCTCGTTGGAACCATCGAACAGCGACACATGCGTCACCTTGGCGTTCGCCGGCAAAGACGCCGCATCCACCGCGAAGCCGTGGTTCTGGCTGGTGATCTCCACCTTGCCGGTGGCCAGGTCTTTCACCGGCTGGTTGGCGCCGCGATGCCCACGTTCCAGCTTATAGGTCTTCGCGCCGAGGGCCAACGCCAGCAACTGATGCCCCAGGCAGATACCGAAGATCGGGGTGCCGCTGTCCAGCACATCGCGCAGCACGGGCACCGCGTATTCGCCGGTGGCGGCGGGGTCGCCGGGACCGTTGGACAGGAACACGCCGTCGGGCCGGTGGCGCAGGATGTCGTCCGCCGTTGCCGTTGCCGGGACCACGGTGACACGGCAGCCGGCGGCGGCGAGGCAGCGCAGGATGTTGCGCTTGGCACCATAATCGACGGCGACGACGTGCCGCTTCGGGGTTTCCTGGCGGCCGGTGCCGGCGGGCCACGCCCAGGTGGTCTCATCCCAGGTGTAGGACTGGCGGCAGGTGACGTCCTTCGCCAGATCCATCCCCTCCAGGCCGGGCCATGCGACGGCCTGGGCGCGCAGGGCGGCCAGGTCGAACCTTCCATCGGCGGGGAACGCCAGCACACCGGTCGGCGCGCCCCCGTCGCGGATGCGGATGGTCAGTGCCCGCGTGTCGACGCCGGCGATACCGGTGATCCCCTGTGCCAGCAGCCACGCCTGCAGCGTCCGGGTCGAGCGCCAGTTCGATGGGTCGGTGATGTCCTGCTTCACCACCAGGCCTCGTGCGGCGATGGTCGTGGCCTCGATGTCGTCGGTGTTGGTTCCCACGTTGCCGATATGCGGGAAGGTGAAGGTGATGATCTGGCCGGCGAAGGACGGGTCGGTGAGGGTCTCCTGGTAGCCGGTCATGCCGGTGCTGAAGCAGACTTCCCCCACCGGGCCGGTCGGCCGGGTGTGGGCGCCGAAGCCGCGGCCCCAGAACAGCGTTCCGTCGGCCAGCATCAGCACGGCGGTGGCGCCAACGGGCACGGTATCGGTCGCGTCGGGCATGATCGGACTCGCCTTGTTGGTGACATCGGTTTGCAGATCGGCCATGACCAGACCGGTGGCGGCACTGACGGCAGGCCAGTGGCGCGATGGGATCGCACCGTTCTGCCGCCATTTGCGCACCGCCTCGGTTCCCACGCCCGCCAGACGGGCCGCGGCATCCGCGCCACCCATGCGTTCTATGATATGGTCGATCGAGATAGCCATGCGTGGTAATGTATGGGAAGAAATTTCCCATCGCAACCAGCCAGCGTCACGTTGGGAAAGATTTTCCGAAGCAATCGCCCATACAGGAGGAAGCCATGTACAAAACCGCACCCAGCATGACCGGCGGATGCCAGTGTGGCGCGATCCGCTACGCGCTGTTCGAGACCCCCGAATCGACCGTCTGCCATTGCCGCATGTGCCAGAAAGCCGTGGGCGGCCCGTTCGCGGCATTGTCCAAGCTGAAGACCGCCAGCTTTACCTGGACTCGCGGCGAACCCTCCCGCTTTCAAAGCTCGTCTGCCGCCGAACGGCATTTCTGTGCGGCCTGCGGCACGCCGCTGACGTTCCATTTCCTGGACGGCGACGCGATCGAGGTCACCACCGGCAGTCTCGATACCCCGGCGCTGGCGCCTATCACGAAAAATTTCGGCACCGAGGCGCGCCTGCCATGGATCGGCTTGCTGGCGCCCGGGCAACTGCCGGACAGCCCGACGGCGGAGAATGCGACGCGAGAGGTCGTCAGCCGCCAGCATCCGGATCACGACACGCCCAACGGCTGAAATATCAATGCGGCGCGGCGTTCGGGACCGTCGCCTGCCGTCGCGTCACCGCCTATAGTCGTGGGACAATTTTTCGCGCAGGAGCGCCGCAATGGGCTTGAGAGAAACCCTCGCCGACGAGGTGAAGCTGTCGATGAAGGCCGGGACCGCCCCTCGTACCTCCACCCTGCGCATGATCATGGCCAAGCTGAAGGATACCGACATCGCCGCCCGTCCCAAGGGCGTCGACAAGGTGCCGGACGAGGATATCGTCGCCATGCTGCGCGGCATGGTGAAATCCCGGCGGGAGTCGGTGGAGCTGTACACCCAGGGCAACCGTCCGGAACTCGCCGCCAAGGAGGGGGCCGAGATCGCCGTGATCGAGAGCTTCCTGCCCAGCCAGATGGACGAAGCCGCGATGCGCCAGGCCGTGGCCGCGGCGGTTGCGGAGACCGGGGCGGCCAGTATCAAGGACATGGGCAAGGTCATGGCCGTGCTGAAGGCGAAACACGCCGCCAGCCTCGACATGGCCAAGGCCGGCCCGATGGTCAAAGCCAGCCTGTCCGCCTGATTTCCCGCGGACATGGCCCTCCCCGCCAGCTTCCTGGACGAGCTTCGGACCCGCGTCCCTCTATCGGCGGTGGTCGGGCGGCGGGTGCGGCTGGTTCGGTCGGGGAAGCAGTGGAAGGGCTGCTGCCCGTTCCACGGGGAGAAGACACCAAGCTTCTATGTTTATGAGGATGGGTATCACTGCTTCGGCTGCGGCGCGCATGGCGACGCCATCACCTTTGTCATGCAGAGCCAGGGCCTGTCGTTCATGGAGGCGGTCGGTCAGTTGGCCGGGGAAGCCGGCCTGGACGTGCCGAAACCCACGCCCGAAGCGGCCGAGGCAGAGCGGCGGCGGCTCGATGTGGTCGGCGTGCTGGAAGCGGTGCAGGTGCATTACCAGCGCCGCCTGGGTTTGCCGGAGGGACGGGCGGCCAGGGATTATCTGCTTGGGCGGGGCTTGACCGAGGAGACCGTCGCGCGTTTCGGCCTGGGGTGGGCGGGCGATCGGGGCGGCCTGACGGCGGAGATGTCGCGGCAGGAGATTGGGGTCGAGCAACTCATCGAAGCAGGATTGCTCCGCCGGGATGAGGAGACCGGCCGCACATTCGAGCTGTTCTCCCAGCGGGTGATGTTTCCGATCCTGGACCGCCGCGGCACGATCATCAGTTTCGGCGGCCGTATTCTGGGGGCGGGGCAGTCGAAATACGTCAACGGGCCGGAAACCGGCGTGTTCTCCAAGCGCCGCAACCTCTACGGGCTGAATCTGGCGCGGGAGGGGGTGCGCAATGGCGGCACGCTGATCGTGGTCGAGGGCTATATGGATGTGATCGCCACGGCCCAGGCCGGGTTCACCGCGGCCGTCGCGCCCCTTGGCACCGCTCTGACGGGGGAACAGTTGGAGGAACTTTGGCGGGTCTCGCCTACGCCAGTGCTCTGCTTCGACGGCGATGCCGCGGGCGCTCGGGCGGCCGCGCGGGCGATGGACCTGGCGCTGCCGATGCTGACGCCGGCGCGGTCGTTGCGGTTCGCCACACTGCCGGGTGGCGACGATCCGGACAGCCTGGTGCGCAAAGGCGGTGCGACGGCTTTCCAGGCGGTGCTGGATGCGGCCTTGTCTCCATCGGACGCGTTGTACGACATGGTGCGCGGCGAAGCCGGCGATGGGACGCCGGAAAAGCGCGCGGCCTTTCGCACACGGCTGATCGAGGCGGCCGGCCGGATCGGCGATAAGGCGCTGGGCGCCGAATATCGCGGAGCGCTACTGGACCGGTTCTTCGCCAGCCGGCCTCGGCCCGCGAAAATGCGGGGTCAGCAATGGGATAAACGCCGCCCGGCGCTGGGGGTCAGCTCCGGGCCGCGCATTCCCCGGCCTGTGCTGCACCAGGACAACACGACCGCCGAACGGGCGCGTATCTTGACCGCGATCCTGCTGCGGCACCCGTTTTTGCTGCACGATGTTGCCCAGGCCTATGGCGCCCTGCCGGTCGATCCCGCCTTGACCCGCCTGCGCGCGGCGATCGAACATTGGGCCGAATCCGCTGAAACCCTTGACTCTGCTGGGCTGATGGACCACCTCACGAAATCTGGATTTGAGCATGACGTTCAGCACGTCCTGGCAGCGGCACCCATGCCCTTGCCGGCATGCGCTTCGTCGGACGCAATGCCAGCCGAGGCGGAATCAGGATGGTGGCATATTTTCGGCTTTCTCAATGTGGAACTTCTGCGCGAGGAAGTCGCTATGGCTCAAGCCGATGCAACACGAAACCTGACACCGGAGACGGAGCGTCGCCAGAAAGCGCTGGTCGAGGCATTGGCAAAAATTCGCAGCGGTGAGCCCGACGGCGTCGGTGCCAGCGATGCATAATAAATGTGGGGTCGCGACACGCGCGCGCCGTGACCCGTCGGATGAAGGAGTGCCCTGAGCGATGGCCACGAAGCCCATGGTCGCCGGCGATACCGCCACGGCGGAGCAGGATGCCGAAACCACTTTGCTGGATGTGACCGCCGCCGGCGTGAAGCGGCTGATCGCGAAGGGGAAGGAGCGCGGCTACATCACATTCGATGAGCTGAACGCCATCCTGCCGCCGGAGCAGAACAGCTCTGAACAGATCGAAGACGTGATGGCCAATTTCTCCGAAATGGGCATCCAGGTCGTCGAGAGCGAGGATAACGAGGACGGCGAGGCCCCCGTCGCCAAGGTCGAGAAGGCCGAGGAAGAGGAAGCCGAGGAGCAGACCGGCAACGTCGATGAGGCCAGCCTGGGCCGCACCGACGATCCCGTCCGCATGTACCTGCGCGAAATGGGCAGCGTCGAGCTGCTGTCGCGTGAGGGCGAGATCGCCATCGCCAAGCGGATCGAAGCCGGCCGCGACATGATGATCAACGGGCTGTGCGAAAGCCCGCTGACCTTCAAGGCGATCATCACCTGGCACGAGCAGCTCAAGGCCGGCCGGATGCTGCTGCGTGACATCGTCGACCTGGAAGCTACCGACGTCGCCGGCGCCCCCGTCGCGGACGTGACCGATGCGGTGGAGCCCGGCGGTTCGGATAGTTTCGCCGCCAACGACGACATGGATGGCGACGACGAGGATGGCGGCCCCAGCATGTCGTTGTCCGCGCTTGAGGAGAAGCTGAAGCCCGAGGTGCTGGCGAATTTCGAGGAAATCGAAAACCAGTACAAGAAGCTGCACAAGATGCAGC
>DATAZJ010000623.1:0-4103 GCA_036272115.1 Rhodopila sp.
AGCCGCGAGTCCGCAACGTTTCCGTCAGGCCGGACGGCGACGTCTCGTCGAAGGTCTGAAACCGCGCCGGGTGACCCAGTGCCCGATAACGGGCCTCGACCTCGGCGATGGACGCCTCCACATCGGTGCCATGAAAATCCACCGTCGAAACGGAATTGGCACGCTGCGAGCCGCCGCCGGACGATCGCCAGAGCCAGCCATCGATCGTTTCCGTGTTCAGCGCCGGCCAGGCCAGCACATGCGCACGCTCCATCCGCACGCGGTCGTCGCGAGTGATCCGCATCAGGCAGGCTCCGAAACTTGCCAGCCCGGGGCGGCTGGATCAGGATCAATGCCAATCAAGCAGGAGAAAGTCCAATGCCCGCATTCGATCTGGTCATCCGCGGCGGCACCGTGGTCGATGGCACCGGCGGCGCCCCGCGTGAGGCGGACGTCGGCATCGTCGGCAACAAGATCGCCGCGGTCGGCGTCGTCTCCGGCGGCGGCACCGAAGAGATCGATGCCAAGGGCAAGCTGGTCACGCCCGGCTTTGTCGATATTCACACCCATTACGACGCTCAAGCGGTGTGGGACAGCCACATGGCGCCGTCGTCCTGGCATGGCGTCACCACGGCGGTGATGGGCAATTGCGGCGTCGGTTTCGCCCCCTGCAAGCCCGCCGATCGCGAACGCCTGATCGAGCTGATGGAAGGCGTCGAGGACATTCCCGGCGCGGTCATGCACGAAGGCCTGAAGTGGGAGTGGGAATCGTTCGGCGAATACCTCGACGCCCTGGACCGCCGCCAGCGCGACATCGACGTCTGCGCGCTGCTGCCGCACGCCGCTGTCCGCGTGTTCGTCATGGGCGACCGGGCGATCAAGCTGGAAAACGCCAATCAGGGCGACATCGCGCAGATGCGGCAAATCGCCAAGGAAGCGATGCAGGCGGGTGCGTTCGGGTTCTCGACATCCCGCAGCCTGTCGCACAAGACGCTGCGGGGCGATCCGACACCAACCTTGCGCGCCCAGGAGGAAGAACTGCGTGGCATCGCGCTGGGGATGAAGGATGCCGGGTCGGGCATGCTGGAAATGGTGTCGGAATGGGCGCCCGATCATAACGAGGAATTCGCCATGCTGAGGCGGGTGATCGAGGCCTGCGGCCGGCCGGCGGTGTTCACGCTGACGCAGCGGCACTCGCGGCCGGAGGTGTGGCGCGACCTGGTCAAGCATGCCGACAAAGCGGCGAAGGATGGGCTGCCGATCCGGCCGGTGGTGGCGCCTCGGGCGATTGGGGTGCTGCTGGGGCTGGCGGGCAGCCAGAACCCGTTCTCCGGGTGCCCGAGCTACAAGGAAATCGCCCATCTACCGGTCGCCGAACGGGCGCGTCGCATGGCCGACCCGGCGGTGCGGGCGAAAATCCTGGGTGAGGACCCAGCGTCCGGCAACACCTTCCCGCTGTTCCACCGCATGTCGTTCAACTTCATGTTCCGCTTCGGCAACCCGCCGAACTACCAGCCGAAGCTGGAGGACAGCGTCGCGGCCATCGCCGCCCGCGGCAACCAGTCGGAGGCCGAGGTCGCCTACGACATGCTGATCGAGGAGGACGGCGCCAACTTCATCTATCACCCGCTGGGCAACTACGCTTACGGCGACCTGTCGATGTCGGAGAGCCTGCTGGACAACCGCAACTGCATCATGGGCCTGGGTGATGGCGGCGCGCATGTCGCGTTCATCCTGGACGCCGGATATCAGACTTGGCTGCTGTCGCATTGGGGTCGCAACCAGCAGCGCTGGGATGTCGCGGAACTGATCCGCCGACTGACCTCCGACACCGCCGGCGCGGCCGGGCTGCATGATCGCGGAGTCCTGGCTGTGGGCAAGAAGGCCGATGTGAACGTCATCGATTGGGGGCGGCTGGGGTCGGACGCGCCCTATGTGGTCAGCGATCTGCCCGCCGGTGGCAAGCGGCTGTTGCAGAAGGTGCATGGCTACGACGCGACCATCGTCTCCGGCCAGGTCACATACCGCGAAGGCAAGGCGACCGGCACCCTGTCCGGCAAACTGGTGCGTGGCCCGCAGGCGGCGCTGGCGTCGTAACCATGCTGGCGGGGGAGGCGGTGGTGGCGATCTGGAACGGGATCGCCCCCGAGGCGCGCGACCAGTTCTACGACTGGCACATCAACGAACACATGCCGGAACGGGTGGGGATTCCCGGTTTCCGGCGCGGCCGCCGCTATATCGCCGCCGACCCCACGACGCATCCCGAGTTCTTCACGCTGTATGAACTCGACACGATGGAAGTCGCGAAGGGCAGCGACTATGCCAACCGGCTGAACGACCCGACACCGGGGACCGTCGCATCCACATCCCAATTCCGCGACACATTCCGAGCGCTGTCGCGGGTGCTGCTAAGCGAAGGCCCGGGCGCGGGCGGGGCGATCCTGACCATCCGCCTGGATTTTCCCGACACCGCGCTGGGCGACGTGCGCGCGGCCGTTTCAGCCAGCCGACGCTTGCCTCGGATAGCCGGCGCGCATCTTTGTCAGGGGGATGCGGCGGCCTCGGCGGTGCGCACGACCGAAACCAAGGGGCGGACCGATATTCAGCAACCGCCGTCTCGGTTCATCATGGTGGAGGCGACCGATGTCGCGGCCTTGGCATCGGTGTTGCCGGATGCGGCACTGCCAGCCGCCAGCGCGATCGTGCGCGGGATTTACCGGCTGGAATACACGCGGACGAAGACGGCGTTTGCGGCCTGAGCGTGATCGCCCGAGCGTGATCGCCTGAGGCCAAAGGCCCAAAGGCGTAGATCACGCGATCGGGCACTCGGACAAAACTGCGACGTATCGCGCTTCCCTGATGCGCGATACTAGTCGTCGTACGACACCAACGACTCGCACGGCACATCCAGCCGCGACCGCCCGTTCAGGAAACTGAGCTCGATCAGCGTGGCCGCCGCGGGAACCACGGCGCCGACCTGGCGCAGCAAGGCGATGCCAGCGGCCATGGTGCCTCCGGTGGCGAGCAGATCGTCTACCACGACCACACGCTGGCCCGGCTGCACGGCGTCGGCCTGGATTTCGACGCGGTCCTCACCGTATTCCAGCGCGTAGTTCAGGCCGACTGTTTCCCCTGGCAGCTTGCCGCGCTTGCGGATCATGATGAACCCACAGCCCAGCTTCAGCGCCAGTGGCGCGGCGATCAGGAAGCCGCGGCTCTCCACCCCGGCGACGACATCGGGCATGTAGGCTCGCACTGCCCTTGCCATCCGGCCCATCGCCACCTGCCACGCATCCGCATCCCGCAGCAGCGTGGAGATGTCGTAGAACAGGATGCCTGGCTTCGGGAAATCCGGAATGCCACGGATGTGGTCTTTCAGGTCCATCGACATAAGTCCTTGGTTTGATGCGGGGCACAGTACAGCGTCGGCCCGCCGCTCGCCAGCCTCAACCAGCAGCCAGGGGCGGCGTATGCGATCGCCTCCATTGTGCCGCGAGCGATCGCCGGCGGCAGCCGAACCGCACGCGGGGGACGTCGAACCACACCGGTTGCGCTGTGCCCGGCCCCTGCCCAGACTGCCGGGACCAGACCCGGGGACCGGCCATGAGTGAGACCAGCTTGCGCAACACCGACATCAACGCGGCACTGGAGGAGGCGAAGGAAGCCTACGTCACCAGCGCGCCCCGCAGCCTCGCGCGCTACGTCGAGGCCACCACCGTCATGCCCGGCGGCAATACCAGGACAGTGCTGCACTACGCGCCGTTCCCGCTGGCGATGGACCGGGCGGAGGGTTGCCGCATGTGGGACGTCGATGGCCGCGAATACATCGACTTCCTGGGCGAATACACCGCCGGCCTCTACGGCCACTCCCATCCAGTCATCCGGACGGCGTTGGACCGGGCGCTGGACAACGGCATCAGCTTCGGCGCCTCCAACATGACCGAGGCCCGCTTCGCCCGCGCCGTGTGCGAACGGTTCGGGTTGGAACGGGTGCGGTTCACCAACTCCGGCACCGAGGCGAATTTGCTGGCCATGTCGCTGGGTCGCATCTTCACCCGGCGGAAGAAGGTGCTGGTGTTCAACGGCGGCTACCACGGCGCGGTGTTCGGCTTCGCCGGCGGCGG
>DATAZJ010000624.1:0-1952 GCA_036272115.1 Rhodopila sp.
GGCGGTTTCGAAATCGGCCATCTTGGATTTCCTCGTCCGGGCTTTCTGTTGTGCCCATCAGAGTTTCAAATGGGGGAAAAGTCCAATCGGGGCTAAGTGGGTGCTTCGAGGTGGGATTGTCGACCAATCCCGCTGCGGCGGGCGAGCGTTCACCATCGATACCATTCCGAGATCGGCGCAGTGACGCGTGATAGGGGTAGGGAGAGTTTCCTCCCCCTCCCTCCGAACCGGACTGGCGGGTCTTCGCCCGCCGTGACGATGAGAGAACGGCGGCGCTACCATACGGTTCGGCTATTTCGTTGAGGCTTAGTGAATCGTGGCTTCCGTTGTGTGGCCGGAATGGCCGTAGGTGGCGATTGTCGCCAAGCCTTCCGCTCCTATCACCATGTCGCATTTGTGCAGGCCCGCCCCTCACCGCGGATGCGGGCGGCGTCGCCCCTGCTGTTCGACATTCTATCGTTGCTGTTCTGCCTTATCGTGCTGTGGCAATTGACGGATCTCGTAATCTAATCATAACGGTTCGGCGATGAGGCACCGGCCATAGCGGGATGCAGCCTTCTGCCTTTGTTGACAGCGTGCCCGTGGCTTCGCACGATCCGCCATCGGATGATGTGATCACCGGCAATCTGCAAGGGAGGTTTTCCATGACGTTATCCATCCGCCCAATCGATCCCGTTTCCCGCCCATTCTTTGGCGGTGAGGCGTCAGGTATCGACATCACACAGCCACTGACCAGGGAACAGGCGTCCGAAATCGAAAAGGGCATGGACGAATTCGGTGTCATGGTCTTCCACGACCAGCATTTTACCGACGAAGCCCAGATAACGTTCTCCCGGAATTTTGGCGAACTTGAACTCGCCACCAACAATCTGCGCGACACCAAGGAACAACGTCTGGGCGTGCATATCGCCGACATTTCCAACCTGGACGCCAACAACAACGTGCTGGCACGCGAAAACCGCCGGCGGCTGTTCAGCCTCGGCACCCGGTTATGGCATTCCGATAGCTCTTTCAAAGTCGTGCCCGCCAAATACTCATTGTTGTCTGCCCGCACCATTCCGGATAAGGGTGGCAACACCGAGTTCGCCGACATGCGCGCCGCCTATGATACGCTTGACGACGAAACCAGGGCCGAGTGCGAGGGATTGGTATGCGAGCACAGCCAGTTGTTCTCTCGCGCCCAGATCGGCTTCGGCGACTTCACGGAGGAGGAGCGGCGGCAATTTGCACCGGTGCAGCAGCGCCTGATCAGGCGGCATCCATCCACCGGGCGGAAATCGCTGTATCTCGCTTCGCATGCCGGAACGATCGTCGGATGGCCGATCCCGGAGGCTCGGGCCTTTCTGCGCGATTTGGTCGAACACGCGACGCAGCGGCAATTCGTCTATTCCCACCAGTGGAAGCAATTCGATCTGGTGGTCTGGGACAATCAGGCGACGATGCACCGTTCCCGGCCGTTCGATGCGACGCAGGTGCGCGATATGCATCGCACCACCGTGGGGGCCTTACGCTCGACCATGGCGGAGGCGCTGTAACGGGCGGCATCCGAGGCAAGCACCCAAGGCTTCGCGGGCGCCTTCAACGAGCGGGTATCGGACGCAGCTACCGCCGATCTTGCGTCATCGGAATCGGTTCTCGCCGGTACCCGCGGCGCGACAGCCGCCGAACGCAATCCCATCCCCAGGTGCAAGGACACCATGCCGTCGCACGCGCTGGGCATCCGATGTCCTGATCCCCGACCCGCACAGCAAAAAGGCCGGGTTGCCCCGGCCTCTGCTGGTGTCCTGCCTGTGAAGGCGAGGGGTTACTGGCCGCCGATCACGTTGCGGTTCAGGCTGTTCGCCGTGTTGTCATACGGGCCGCTGTGCGCATAGGACTGCGCATTGGCCAGAGGGGCGATCGCGGCCGACAGGCTCAGAACGGTCAGGGCGGCGAGGAACATCTTTTTCATC
>DATAZJ010000625.1:0-1795 GCA_036272115.1 Rhodopila sp.
TCCACCGGCAATGGGCCGGGCGCTCCCGACTCAAGCACATCTGACGTCGTCAAAGCGGACTCTGCCGCCGCCGCTGCGACGAGCCCCGATACGCCGCCGGCCCCGCCTCCCGGCCCGCGCATCATCAATCTCGCCGGCAAAACCGTTCTCCCAGGCCTCATCAGCGACCACTCGCACCTTGGCTTGGTCAACGGCACCACCGCCTCCGGCAAGAACGTCACCCAAGCCAACATCATCCGTCAGTTGAAACAGTACGCGGCCTATGGCGTCACTTCCGTGACTTCATTGGGACTCAATCTCAAGCCGTTCTATCAACTACGCCCGCTTGCCCATCGGGGCAAAATCCAGGTGGCCGATATGTTCGGCGCGGACAGGGGATTCGGGTCGCCCGACAGCGCGCCGCCCGCCGCCATGGGCATCCTCGATACCCAGGTCTACAGGCCCGCAACGCCCGACGAAGCTCGGTCCGAGGTGCGGGAAACCGCGCTACGCCATCCGGACCTGGTCAAGATCTGGGTGGACGATATGCATCACACGTTCGCCAAGAAGATGAACCCGGAGGTGTACAAAGCCATTATCGATGAAGCACACGCAAACGGCCTTCGCGTAGCGGCGCATGTGTACTACCTCGAGGACGCCAAACAACTAGTCAGCGATGGCGTCGATATCCTGGCGCACGGTGTCCGGGACCAGCCGGTCGATCCCGATTTCATCCAGTCCATGAAGAATCATGGCTCCTGGTACATCCCGACCCTCGAACTCGACGAGTCCTTTTACGTCTATGCGGAAAGCCCGCAGTGGACTCAGGACGCTTTTTTCCGGCGCTCCCTGCAGCCCGCGCTGGCGAAGCAGCTCGACGATGCCGCGTGGCGGCAGAAAATCCTGGCCGACAGCAAAACCCTGGCGGTCGAGAAGGAAGCCCTTGCGACCAACATGAAGAACATCAAGACCCTGTTCGATGCGGGGGTCAAGATCGGGTTTGGCACCGATTCCGGCGCAACGCCGCTGCGGATCGCGGGCTTCGCCGAGCACCGGGAATTGAAGCTTCTGACCGAAGCCGGACTAACCCCGTTGCAGGCGATACAAACAGCGACCAAAAATGCCGCGGCGCTCCTGCATCGGGACGATCGCGGCGTGATTGCGGTGGGGAAGCTGGCCGATCTGCTGATTGTGGATGGCGACCCCTCCCGGAACATCGCCGACCTTGACAACATTCAAGGCGTCTGGCGCCGGGGCAAACAGATAGCCGGCCCGATCAACAAAAAACACCCATGACCAACGGCAAGCCAACGGGGCTCCGACCCTGGCGTCGGAGGCAGCTGGACCGTCAACCCTTCGTGCCCGAATCCCTGACCTTCTCAGCGGTTGCGATCAGGCGGTAGAAGGCATCCAGCACGGGCATCGAAACGCCGCAGGAGGCCGCCTTCTGCAGCGCGTAGCCCAATGTTTCATGAATCTCGAGCGGCCGGCCGGCATCGAGATCCTGCAGGGACGACATCCGATGATCGGGCGTACGCTCGCGAAGATCCCGCCCGGCCTTGGTGACCACGGCGACTGCCTCCTCTTCCGAGCCCATACAGAGTCCGGCCGCTGGCAACATGCCGTTGTCACTCAAATGGATGTCGAGCGCCTGTGCCAATCGACCCATTTCGCGGGTCAACCTGACCAGCACGGTCGCAGAGACCGGGTCAGCCAGAAAGTGCCAGCTCGCCGAGCGCACGACGACGGACAACACCACCATGCCGACCCAGGTGGCAAACTTGGACCACTCCAGCCCGACAATATCCGATACCGC